>JBAVYC010001494.1:0-4089 GCA_049698595.1 Desulfobacterales bacterium
GTATCAAATTTTGTGATCGTGTAGTTTGAGCCGAGGCTTCAAAAACTCAGTTCTTCCAGGACCAATATCGATTCACCCGGCCCTGATAACCTAAGACCCAAAACGCCGGCTGTCCACATAAAACCCAATACTGAACTCTTCTTCATTGACGGGGTGAACCGCGCAGCCCTGGCGGTGCTTCAACTCCAGCCAGCGAATGTTGACTGGTTGGACCGCTCAGCGCTATGCACCTTAATGTGAAACTACACAAAATTAAAAACAGCGAACCGCAGCCTGCGACGAGCTCAGCCGAGTCGAATATCGAATTTCGAAGGATGGAAGCGCTGTGCGCTGTCTTTTTATAATAGACAGAATGCATTTATTCGACGTTCGATGTTGGGCGTTCGATGTTCGACGTTCATCAGTTTCTTTTCCGATCAGACTGGCCGCTGTTCAGTCCAGAGGCCGCCCCGTTCGTGTATATCCAGCGCGCGTTGTTTGAAGCTCATTTGCGATGCCGTCTCGACCTTTTTTACGGGATCATCATCAAGGGTCATTTGAATATATATTTCTCTGTACGTTGACATTCTCACTGTCGAAGGTCCGGAAAATCAATTTTTCCCGCTCCAGTCGATCTTCTGGAAATGGCAGAAGCTCAAGGGATTCTAATTTTTCAAGGACCTCTTCTTTCGAGGGAATTGCATCCATCCCTTCTCCTATTTTTTTTCCGGACACGGTGTCCAGCACAATGGCTGTCTGGCCATTGGAAACAATCGATAAAGGAATCTGGTAATTATCCAGCAATCTGGCTGCCGCGACGATCTCCCGCTCCCGCGACCCTAAAGACCCTGCGACACATCTGATGGCCATAAATCTAGTTTTACCACCATCTGCGCTTATCACCAGATCAAGCTGGGATCGATAAATTTCACCGGCAACCGTCATTTCGATGTCAGCGTCAATCTGGATATCTTCTTTCAAATACCCTTTCTGCTCAATCAAAAACCGCTCGATAACCTGCCGGTTCTCTTCCGCCCCGATGTTGGGCAAGTCTTTGCCGGTAACAAAATCGGTGATCATTGTGTAGGGTTTGAGTGTATTTGACACAATCAGCTCCTTATAAATATTTTTTTTAACTGGATTATCTTAATAGACAGCTATGGGAAAAGGAAGAAAAAATCGGCACACCTATACAAAAAGTCGACATTGACAAGTCAGAACACATTCTGTATTAAACTTGATACATTAAGTCACTAAATTCACGATTGCTAAATGGGTTCCGGCTTGGACGGGATTGGAGAAATGCTCAATGAAAAAAATAATAGCTCTGCTGGTCGCATGTATGTTCATGTCAATCGGATTGAATTCAAAAGTCTTTGCAGACCAGGAAAAAGCTCCGGATCTGAATGTCGATAAATCCCGTATGATTGTCGACCAATCCCGGATAGTGGTCGAAGAAATGATGCTCAACCTGGAAAAGGAAAAGGCCGTACCGGTTGATCTGATTAAAAATTGCGCCGGTTTGGCGATTATTCCCGGGATGTTCAAAGGAGCCATCGTCGTCGGCGGTTCTTATGGTAAAGGCATTGTTTTGAAACATGAAAGAGGAAAATGGAGTGGGCCGGCATTTTTCAATATCGGCGCCGGAAGCTTTGGACTCCAGCTTGGCGGGCAATCAATAGATCTGATTTTGGTCATCCTCGGGCATAAGACCATGGATTCATTTTTGAAAACCAAGTTCAAACTCGGTGGCGATATTGCCGTAGCGGTCGGTCCGGTGGGCGCCCAGGCGACAGCAGCCACGGAGATCTTTTTAAAAGGAGGAATATATTCTTATTCCAGAACCCGGGGCGCATTTATCGGATTATCCATAGAGGGCGCCGGCATTGCGACCCAGGAAGAGATGAACAAAGCGTATTACAATGCTGCCTACAGTCCGGCGGAAATTTTTTCCGGCCAAGTCCATCTCCCAGAATCCGCGATACAGTTGATCAACACGCTTGACAAAGTCAAATCGGCCGAATAAGCTTCGTGTGAAACTTCGGCATTTGTCGTGCTTATCAAGTTGCCTTTTCCAAAGAAGGCGTCATGATCCGTTTGGCGTCACTCCACAGACCTTCCAGATCATAAAATTCGCGCACCGGCTCATAGAACACATGGATAATCACGTGTCCATAGTCCAGCAGCACCCAGTGACCGTCTTTGGTGCCTTCAATGCTTAAGGGTTTTATTTTCTGCTTTTTTAAATCCGTTTTAATAAAATCCGCAATCGCACTGACCTGGCGGTTTGAGCGGCCGCTGCAGATGATAAAAACATCCGCGTAGGAGGTCAAAGCCGCCACGTCAAGTACCACCACATTGGTCGCTTTTCTGCCCAAAATTGCCTTGACATAGAGATCCAGAGACGGATCTATTTTTTTTGTCATAAATAAAGTCCTCTGGCGGTAATAAATTCTGCTATTTTGCGGGGCACTAAATATCCAATCGATCGGCCCTTTTTTACCAGGCTGCGAATTCTGGTTGAAGAAATGTCCAGCGCGGTTACCTCAAAAATATGAATCGGCTGTTTGTCAGCGGCCAGGTAGCAGGACTGCAATTCGGAAAATTTGTAGCCTCCTGACAAACTGGATTTTAAATAATCATCCATGAGTTCCCATCCAAGCTTGCTTAAACGGCGGTCTGATTGCGGACGGTTAATGACGATGATTGGTACCTGCAGCAACAACGCCTGATAGGATTTCCAGGAATCGATTTCCAGAAATGCATCCAGCCCCATAATCAGGTAGATAGTCGATTTTTCAGGTAATACGCCTTTAAAATGATTTACCGTATCGATGGTGTACGATGGACCGGATCGTTTCAGCTCGACCTCGGACACGCTGAGTCCGGCGGTATCTTCAAGGGCCAGATTGAGCATGTGCAAGCGGTCGCCGGCATCGACCACCTCACCCGGTAATTTGTGGGGTGGGAGGGCGGCCGGGATTAATAAAATTTCCTCCAGCTCGAAACCTTCCCTGACTTCCAGCGCCGCCCGGAGATGCCCCAGATGAACCGGGTTGAAAGTTCCGCCGAAGAGACCGAAACGCATAAAAATCCTGTTAATAGTTGATCGTTGTCAGTTATTCAAATCAGGCTCGGAATTTACCCTACCAAGTTATTTGCTTGATATTTGTATTTTGACCTCGTTGAATAGTTTACTGGATAAATGGTTGATTAGGCAAATTATAGTAATAATTTAAGAATGTTACGATTGTTGAAAAATGAAGTGTCCAATTATTTTGCAAACATGGCATAAATCCATATTTACAACCACTTAACCAATCAACTAATCAACCAATCAACGACATCTTTATGCGGGTAACTCGCAACCGAATGCTATTCCCGAATTTGCCCAGCGCCCATCACCACGAATTTGGAAGTTGTTAATTCCTCTACTCCCATGGGCCCGAAAGCGTGTAGTTTGGAGGTGCTGATACCGATTTCAGCGCCCAGCCCCAATTGTCCGCCGTCATTGAACCGTGTTGACGCGTTTACCAGAACAACTGATGAATCCACTTCGCGAACGAAACGTCTGGCCCGCTCATAATCGCGGGTCACGATGGCTTCAGTGTGATTGGAAGAATATCTTGCCATGTGTACGATAGCTTCATCCATATCTGCAACGATTTTGACGGCCAGGATCAGATCAAGATATTCAGCCGACCAGTCAGATTCTTGCGCTTTATTAATATCGGTTAATATGCGGCATGTCGCGGTACAACCCCTGAGCTCCACCCCGGCCCCGCTAAAGCGTTTGGCCATTGCGGGCAAAAAAGACTCAGCCGTCGACTGATGCACGAGCAGTGTTTCTAGCGCATTGCAGACCCCGGGACGCTGGACCTTGGCATTGAAGGCAATGTTTTGGGCCATATCCAGGTCGGCATCGGCATCCACATAAACATGACAAACGCCTTTGTAATGCTTCAGAACAGGAATTTTAGAATTCTTCACCACAAAACGAATTAGCCCTTCGCCGCCCCGGGGTATTATGAGATCAATAAACTCTTCTTGATTTAAGAGCATTAAGACGGCCTCCCGATCCCGGACCGGCACAACCTGGACGGATTTTTC
>JBAVYC010001495.1:0-1766 GCA_049698595.1 Desulfobacterales bacterium
AGGGTCATCTTACCCTTTTCGGGAGTTGCGTTGTCCGTGACGGTTTCCGGATCGAAGATGGTGATGTCAGCGTTTGCACCGGACTTCAATCGACCGAGTTTCTTCATTATGGGCGCGAAGTCTTCGAACCACTTGGCCGTTTCATAGGTCATTTTTGAGATCGCAGTCATCAAAGGCATGTAGTTTTTCTCGCGCACGAAACGCAAGGTCCGCGCAAAGCATCCGGCGCCGCGCGGGTGCCCCTGACCGGTCCCATAAGGAGCATCCCAATCAGGATAGTTGCCATTCTCATCCATAAAGCCCAGACCGTCGGAACCGATGATGACGCCTTCATGCTGCATGGCTGCATCGACATCGGATTGCCGCATATGTTTCATCATCATGAGCCCGCCCGGATCTTCCTTCCGGTATTTGGCGAGAAGTTCCTTGGTCATTCTTTCCCCGGTCTTCACATACGAGATATCCGCGTAATCAATTTCCATCTGTTCCTGAAATCCCTCACCGAGATAATCGGCCCCAATGATCGAAGACCCATAGTCGTATGGGTAGGCCTCAGCCATGATGTTCATGCCTTTTTTTCGTGCCTTATCGACAATATTGAGGGCCTCAATGGTGCGGTGCAGAGACGTGCTGTGGATATGATGGATGAGCAGGGGAACATCCTGGGTGAAAGCAAGTGCAATTGCTTCCAGGAGTCCCATAATGCCGCTGGGCTGTATGTTGGACATATAGCGCACGTGGCTGGTAACGCAGGTATTGTAGCGATTTGCCAAACCATACACCGCCTCCAACTCCGAAGAAGTGATCTTGCCGTAATATCCGATCGGAATGCCAATTCCGACGGCGCCCTGCTGCAGCCCCTCTTCCACATTGTCCAGGATTTTTTTCAGATCCTTGGGATCATCGGCCAGCTTTTCGTGCCACTGGGCACCGTCGGAGACCGCCGCATTGATGGCGCCGGAATACAGACCCAGACCCTTTGGATCCACACCGTCCAGTGCGGCCATTCGGGCCCAGATATGTGAAATGGAAGCCCCGTAGTTGGCCTGCGATTTGCCCTCGCACTCTTTGTAATAATAATCCACGGGGTAGGCGCCGGCCTCAATCTCCAGGGGAGAAGTTACGCCGTCGCGCAGCTTCAGCTTGACGGCAAAGGGGTCCTGTCCGTGGGAATGCGGGTCGATGAATCCCGGCGCCACCACATGACCGGCAGCGTCGATGGTTTCCTTGCCCTGGATCGGCTGCTCTGTAATGATGTCGATTTTGTCGCCCTTGATTCCGACATTGCGAACGGCATCCAGGCCGCTCTCGGGATCCATGACCCTGCCATTTAAAATCACCAGATCGTATTGTTCGTTTTGTTGTGTCATTGTTTGGCCTCCTTTTATTTTTTTTGAGGTTAAAAGTTAAACGTTCTGAAATCAGAGTTCACCGGTGAGTTGAATGTTTCGTTTTTCATTCTTCAACCTTTGAACCTCTGAACCGGGAACCCAGAACCCCTTACAGCGTGTTCTTGTAAACCTTCCCGTCCTTCATGATGAGCTTCAGGTTGTTTTCAGCGTCTTCGATAATCGATACATCCTCCATGAAGTTTTTGCTAAAGACGATGATGTCTGCCATGGCCCCCTCCTCGATGACACCCACCTTTCCATAGGGGTTTCGTTTGCCGGTCAAATTCCACAGCGCTTCACCGCCGTTGCCGGTGGCCTGGATCATGATCTCAGGATCTGTGAACCACTTCTTTCTGACTGTGAGTTCCTTGGCTT
>JBAVYC010001496.1:0-2206 GCA_049698595.1 Desulfobacterales bacterium
GTGGAGCGCCGGCGGCAAAGCCGATGACGCGGACCGACCAAAACGCAGTTGATCCAGCTTGAGGTTCCTGCTGCCCGGGTCGGTGGCACTCGCCAGATAAGATACGATCGTCGGTACAACACTGAACCAGGTGCAGCGGTACTTGGAGATGAGCTCCCAGAAGTTCGAGGCCCTGAATTTATGGGGCATAACCACACTGCCAGCGCTCACCAAAGGAGCGACTGCCGTCACCACTTGGCCATTTATATGATATAGGGGCAGCGAACATAGCGCTCTATCTGCAGGGGTCAACTCGTGGGCCTGGGTCGTATAGGTTCCCCCGGCCACGATGTTCTTATGAGAAAGCAGGACACCCTTTGGAACTCCGGTGGTGCCGGAGGTATACAGCAAGATGGCATCATCGCCCTCGAATACTTCCGGCAGGGTGATGTCAAGCAGATCCTCGGTTACCGGAAAAATGGTTTCAGCATCATTGTCAACCTGAAATAGTCTGATTTCTCGATTTACCTTCCCGATCGCTTTTTTTAATTTAACCTCCTGGTCGGTGCTGAAGAAAACCAGTTTAGTGTCCGAATGATCCAGCACATATTCGAGTTGCGAAGGCTGCGACATAAGATTTAGCGGCGCTATGACGAAACCCGCATACATGGCACCCAAAAAGATCTTGGTGGTTTGGTACCCGTTGCCAAGCATGAAAGAAACCTTATCGCCCTTTTGTAAACCAAGTTTCAATAAATGCTTCCCAAAGGTTAAAGAATCTTCTTGCAATTGCCCATAAGTCAGGGTCAAGCGGGCTTCAGGAGCGATCATGTATACCGTGTTGGGTTCCTGCTGCGCCCTTTCATCAATTAAGTCTCTGATCGTGGATATCATTATCCCGTCGCTTTCTTTTTTTCCCTCAATGCAATCAAAGATATAAATTCATAGGCAACCGTTGAAGCCAAAAAGGCAGTGACATGGTTCGAATCATGGGCTGGCAGGACTTCCACGACATCAAATCCGATCAGATCCAATCCCTTTAATCCTCTGACTGCCTGCAGCGTCTCGACACTGGTGAATCCGCCCACTTCAGGGGTACCTGTCCCCGGCGCATAGGCGGCGTCAACAAAATCGATGTCAAACGTAACGAAAGCTTTGGCGCCTTTGACCCGTTCATGAATTCTCTGAATTATGGCGGGAATGCCAATTTGCTGAATCTCAACCGCGGTGACCATCTCCAGTCCAAGCTCCTTTGAAGCTTTTAAGTCATCTTTTGAATAAACAGAACCGCGGATGCCAACCTGAATGGAATGCTCAGGGTCCAGCAATCCTTCCTCCACTGCCCTTCTAAAAGGAGTGCCGTGGTTATATCGCCTGCCGAAATACGAGTCCATCGTGTCGGTATGCGAATCAAATTGAATTAAAGCAACCGGTCCGTGCTTTTTTGCCACCGCCCTCAGTTCGGCCAGCGTTATGGAATGGTCGCCGCCCAGTAGTACGGGAATAATCCCTTTGTCCAATAGCGGCAAAAGATTTTTTTTTATCTTTTCATAGGAATCTTCAATAAAGCCCGGGACAATCGGCAGATCGCCATAATCATAGCCGGAGCAGTAATTAAATATGTCTATATCAAGCGCTATGTTATAGGGTTTCAAAAGGACCGAATTACTTCGGATCGCCTCCGGGCCAAATCGTGCACCGACCCTGAAAGTGGCGCCGGTGTCAAACGGAACGCCGATAACCGCAAAGTCGGCTTCCTCGGCAGTTGGAACGTGGGGCAGTCGCATGAATGTTCTGATTCCACTAAATCTCGGCGATTCTAAAGAATCCGCCGGTTTGTATTTTTTCATTTTTCATCTCCCTATCGAGGTCAGATTTGACATTACATATTTATCTTGACAATTTCAAGCGTAATTTATTCTTAAACAGCTAATTTTTATGGAAAAAAAGAAATTTGGTCGGTCTATTCAACATCTTAACCATGTACAAAACAGCAAATTCTTGACAAAGCCAGATCAATTCTCATAGGATGGCGTGCGATCGGGTATTGCAGGCAGGTGAATCGTTCTTTAGCGGCTGCTTGCTATTCGTAAAATTCTTGGTAAGCTCAAATCATGAACGTTAAACCCGGCAACGCGCAAAATCTACAATTAACTCCCGGCAATTTGCAGCTTGGCGCACGCAACCCGTAACTTTATATCAGAGGACGGATGGCAAACGGTAGAGG
>JBAVYC010001497.1:0-7618 GCA_049698595.1 Desulfobacterales bacterium
GTATAGGTGTAAGCCAATGGTTTAAAGAGGCGGCCCGACTGTTCCTGGAGACTTAAAACCGGCATAAACGAGACCGTAATGATCAGCAGACTGTAAAAGAGCGCCGGTCCGACCTCTTTGGCGGACTCTAAGATGATTTCGGTGTGGTGTTTGCGCCCCTGATTTCTTTCCAGATGCTTATGGGCGTTTTCGACCAGGACGACCGAGGCATCGACCATGACCCCGATGGCAATGGCAATACCCCCTAGACTCATGATGTTGGCATTGATGTTCAGTCGATACATAATGAGAAAGGACAACAGGATACCCACCGGCAGGGTAAAAATCGCCACAAACGCCGAGCGGAAATGAAGCAGGAAAATAGCGCAAATAAGAGCCACCACGCTCATTTCCTCTATGAGCTTCTTTTTTAAGGTTCGAACGGCTCTTTCAATAAGACTTGATCGATCATAACCTTCTAAGATTACCACCCCTTCGGGCAAACCTTTCTCAAGCTCTTTTAACTTTTGCTTGACATTGCGGATGACCTCCAGCGCGTTTTCGCCAAAGCGCATGACTACGATGCCGCCCACCGCTTCCCCTTGTCCTTTCCACTCCAAAATACCCCGGCGCAGTTCGGGTCCAATCTGAATGTTGGCAATGTTTTTCAACAGAACCGGCGTGCCCTTGCTATCCACCGCCACTACCACGCTCTCCAGGTCCTCTAAGGAGCTGATATACCCAAGGCCCCGTACCATGAATTCGGTCTCGGCCATCTCCACCAGCTTGCCGCCCACGTCGCTGTTGGAGCGCTGGATGGCTTGCCGGACCTTCTGGATGGAAAGGCTGTAGGCCTGCAGCTTGTTGGGGTCCACTTCCACCTGATACTGTTTCACGAAACCGCCGATACTGGCCACCTCGGAAACTCCGGGCACGGAGGTGAGTTCGTATCTAAGGTACCAGTCCTGGATGCTCCGGAGCTGTTGGAGGTCATGTTGGCCGTTGGTATCCTGAAGAACGTATTCGTATATCCAGCCGACACCGGTAGCGTCCGGTCCCAGGCTCGGTGTCACACCCACCGGAAGCCGGCCCGCTACGAAATTCAAATATTCGAGCACCCGCGATCGGGCCCAGTAAAGGTCGGTGCCTTCCTCGAAAATAATATAAACAAAAGAATAACCGAAAAACGAGTAGCCTCGCACCACCTTGGCGAAAGGAACGCTCAACATGGCGGTGGTCAGCGGATAGGTGATTTGATCCTCCACCACCTGGGGGGCCTGGCCCAGGTATTCGGTGTAGATGATCACCTGTACATCCGAAAGGTCCGGGATGGCGTCGAGAGGCGTTTCCATCATCGCCAGGGAGCCGCCCAGTATTATGAATACGGTGATCAGAACAACCATGAATTTGTTGTTGATCGACCACTCTATGATTTTTTCAATCATGCTTGACGCCTAATAATTGATAAGTGTTTTATTTACAGTGAAATGTTCGATGTTCATTTTTTATAGGAGTAGGTTGGGTTGAGCACTCCGCTATCTATCGTTGGGTTTCGTTTCTCAACCCAACCTACGATTTCTCATCCGTTTTGGGGCTATCCGCGAAACCCAACAAAATGGCCGAAGATAGAACCATCCCCTTTTTTTCAAATAACTTATAACGTATAACAAATAACTTTAAATTGAGTGTTTTTCGCTCAATTAGAATGCTATTCCATATCCTTGAAGAAATCATCCTCATCTTCCATGTCCTCAAAAAAATCTTCTTCGATCGTTTCGGCCGCTTTCACCTTTTCCCTCTTGGCCTCTAACATCTTTTGGACGGCCTCTTGGAGCTTGGATTCCGAATCTAAAAGAAACTGGCCCGAGGTAACGACCGCTTCCCCCGGAGCGAGTCCCGCTAAAATCTGGACCTTGTGGTCGTCAAGTGCGAGACCTAATGTTACGTCGCGGGGCGTGAACTTGTTACCATCCCGCGTCACGAACACCACGTTGCGCTCACCGGAACGAATGACCGCTTCGGAGGGAATGATCAACCCCTCCTCTTTTCCGATGGCTTTAAGATGAATGTCGGCATACATTTCCGGCTTGAGCACCAGCTCAGGGTTTTCAAATTCGAGTCGGATGACGATGTCCCGCGTTTTAGGCTGCAGATAAGGGTAAACATAAAAAACCTTACCGGAAAACACCCGACCCGGCAGATACGGCAGGGTCATCTCGGCCGCCTGTCCTTCGGATACCCAGGGCAGTTCATACTCGTAGATGTGCGCCTCGACCCAGACTCGGCTCAGATCGGCGATCCGGTAAATCGTCGTCCCCGCTTTGACGTAGCTTCCCTCTTCCGCGTTTTTAAGGGTGACAATCCCGCTGAACGGCGAACGAATCGTTACGGTTTTCTTGATCTGGCCGGAGGTCTCGATGCCCTGGATCTCGCTTTCGGCCACATCAAAGTATTGCAACCGGCGGCGGGCTGATGCCAGCAGTTCCTGGTTACCCACTCCGGACGTACGCTGCAGGTTACGGTAGGTAACCATGTATTCTTCTTGAGCCGTTAGAAGTTCAGGGGAGTATATCTCGAAGAGGGGCTGGCCTTTTTCGACAAATTTTCCGGTGAAATCAATGTGGATTTTTTCAATCCAGCCGCTTGATTTGGGACTGATCTGGGCCACCCGGGTTTCATCGTAAGTGACGTGACCGTAGATTCGCAGGGTGTGGGTCAGAGGGCCTTTTTTAACGATTGCCGTACGAAGCCCCATGTTTTGCTGGGTCACCGGGTCAACCTTCACATCCACGCCGCCCACCAGTTCGTCCTCGTAAACCGGCACCAGATCCATCCCCATGGCACTCTTGCCGGGCTTGTCGTAGATCTCGGTCGGATTCATGGGCGCCCGCCAGTAGGCGATCTTCCTTTCCGTTTCTCCCCCGGTCTTGTTTGAGTCGACTTCATCCTCATAGACCGGCACCAGGTCCATCCCCATGGCGCTCTTTCCGGGTTGGTCGTAAATTTCGGTCGGGTTCATGGGTGCCCGCCAGTAGGCGATCTTCCTCTCTGTACCGCCACCCCCAGGTTCTCCAACGGGATTTTGGTTGTCCCGCGGCCCGAGAAAGCCCAGAAAATAGGCTCCCCCACCCGCCAGAAGCAGGGTGAGGATCACTGATAGCGCGGCCACGCGAAAGGGAGAAACAGGTTTTTTAGGTGATTTGTTTTTCGCCATTTTTTAAAATTCCCGAAAGTTTGTGCCCTTGCCATGTTGTTTATGCAACTAAGGGGTTAACAGTCTATCTTAGGGTCTTTCCAACGGTCTGCTCCAACACGGCCCACGCAACGCCGAAATTACGCTGTTGATTGGCCAGGGATAGATTAGCGTCAAGCCAGAGTGTGTACGATGCGATCACATCTGCAAACAAGACGTTACCGGACTCATAACCGCGGGTTGTAACGTCAAGAGCTGACTTTGAAAGTTTCACCACCTTGTCCTTAAAAAGGAACATTTCGCGTCTGGCACGATCCTGTTCGAACCAGCTGGAACGAACCCTGTCGGCCGTTGCAGCTTCGGCTTGTTTCAGATCCTCCCTCAGGGCTTTAAGTTTCTGCCGGGTCTCGCGAAGATAGGCATCTTCAAATCCGTACCAGGGCATTTTGGGCAGCCCTGCGCCCCGTGACACTTCAATTGACGTCGGGAAGGTATTTTTGGTTGCCGCCGAACCTACTTTTGTAACGGCCTCGTCCTCATACAAAGAAAGGTTTAAGGTATACCGCGGCAGTACCATGGTCTCGGCCATTTCGATCATCCGTTCCATCTTTCCCACCCGAGCTCGCAGACGCCGGAGTTCCTGGCGGTGTTCATGGGCTATCTTTGAGAGGGTTTGCTGGGTTGGAATCTTTCCCATCGGCAGAACGGCCTTGGGAAAGCCGAGTTTAATGTCATGAGCAAGATACAGGATTTCACGTATTTTGGATTCGAGATTGCGCTGTTTCTCCCGCAGGGTAATCAACTCTTCAGCAAGGATCTCGCGCTTGATGCGTATTCTGACCACATCCTGGAAACTCGTCCTGCCGGTCTCGTAGCGGCTTGTGGCCACCGCCTCCAGATCCCTGAGGAGGCCAATCGTCTCGGCGGTAATCTTTTGGGCTTTATGTATGAAAAGCAAGTTCCAATAAGCTATCCGGGTTGCGGTTACTGTTTCACGGCGGGCCGTTTCCAGGTCTTCGCGGGCAGTTTTGACTTCCTGGTTCGCAATCTGCCCTTTGAGGGACAAAACACCTGGAAAAGGAAATTTCATCGCCACAGGATCTTTGCCTTTCATTGGCCCGATCCCCGTCATCAGTCCTTCCGTGAGAGCAGTGTACTGTCGGAGGATTTCATCAAGGCTTTGTACCTGGCTGAAAGCTTCGATGCTCGCCCGCAATCGATTTTCCGCAGCCTTTACCCCGGGGCTGCGGATCAGGGCCAGGGTTTCCAGCGTTGCCAGGGTAAATTCGCCCTTGAGGGCCTGACCCGCCGCATGTGCGTCGGAAGCGGCCGGGCGCAATGATCTGAGAATTTGGTCATCCGGACGAAAAAAGACCGGCCCTGTATCCGCCGTAGACAGTGATTTTAGCCATTGGGATTTGAGTTCTTCGATCTTTTGCCGTTCGACGTCAAAATCTGAGTCCCTTACGGGTTCTTCGCTTTCAAGGGCCGGCCGGGTCAGATCCTGAAAATAGGATGGCGGGCTGTAAGTCTCAATCTCCTGTTTCAGATCCCGATAGGCGGCCTGGGCCTGTGATACGAAAAGAAGCGCCACAACACACATGAATATTGATAATATATTTCGTCTCATTGGTCATCCTTTCCGGTGCTGTTGGCCGGAGCGCTCTTTTTTCTGGTGAGGTTTTGACCGACGAGACCCTCGAGACGTGCCAGATACTTGCCGTAGTCGGCCCGGGCCCTGGCATAGGCGAGCTGAAAGTTATACCAGACCGCCTGAGTTTCAATAAAATCGGAAAATGAGGATTCTCCCTGCCTGAACCAGGTTTCGGCAATTTCCATCGATTTGGCCGCCTGGGGTAACAGCTCTTTGCCATACAGCTCCATGATTCTGCGCGCGTTTTCCAGCCTGAAAAAAAGCGCCCGAATTTTGGTCTGTGTTTCGTTAATGCGCAGGCTTGTCATGGCCTTGGCCTTTTCCATTTCCGCCCGAGCGCGCCCCACTCGACTTTTGTTTTTACCGAACCACAAAGGTACAGTCAGGCCGAATTGGACCCCGTAGGCATCACGGCCTTCATCCGAGGGGGGATTAGAAACATCCGGTTTTCCGATCGCGGAATAGGTCACACCGACTTTAAAATCCGGCAGGTTCTGATAGCGGGCCAGGTCGACTTTGGTTTCCGCTTTTTCTACCTGGGTCTTGGCGATCTGAATTTCTTCCTGGTGGTCTTCTGCCAGGCGGTAGATCTCCTGTACGCTATATGCCAGGGATTGCAATGTGCCGGCTTCCAGCCGACCGAATTCGGCATCCGGATCCCGATCCAAAAGGCCGTTGAGTCGGGTCTGCTCGGTCATTTCCAGTTCATCCAGAAGGATTGCATCATAGCGAAGCTGACCTGTTTGGGCCTGGGCTTTGACGACGTCGAAAAACGTAGCGCGATCGTCTGCATAAGTCGTCTCAGCGATTTTTCGAAGGTGGTTCAGCAATTGGATATTTTCGCCGGTCACCAACTTTGCTTTGCGTATGTACATAAACTCATAAAACGATTCACGGATGGATACGGTGACGTCCCGCACCGCTTTGTCCAGATCGAGCTTGGCAATACGCGCTTCCACCTGTACTACCTCCCCGGCCTTCGACAACTTGCCCGGAAAAGGAATCACCTGTGAAAGATTCATGTTCCAATCCTGCGGCCCGAGCCGCGTCTCGATGGGTTCGGGAAAATAGGTGGCGGTGAATTGCGGGTCCGGATAACCGGCTGCCAATCGGTACTTTTCCACCGTAGCTTTCCAGGCTTCCTTTGCCGACAGGATCGAAGGATTTGTCCGATACGCGTAACTGACTAGATCTGCAACAGTAACCGTCTGTTTGAGTCGTGCATCCAGTTGCGCTTTAGACGGTTGCTCTTCCGCGAACAAACGCGAAGTACTGCCGCCTGTAACAAAGGCCGTGATGATTATGAAGATAATCCCCTGTAGATTTTTCATAGGTATCCCTTTAGAATTAAAGGATTCACAAATATTTGACGGCGGAGGCCCGTTGCGGTTAGCATGTTTCACCTTGTATCGGAAATGATATGCCTCATTTCATTGACAATCAAGGAATTAGAATAGATTAGGTTATTTCTATCTCTAGTTTCCGGTGAAATTTTCATTTCAAATTGAAAATGTTTTTTCAATTTGAAATCGTATTGTAATTCCTATTTCTATGGTTTTGGCGATAACGGCGAGGGTCATGCGAAGCCGGTTCTTTCCGGCAGGATGGCAAATTCAAGTAAAATAAAAATTTTCTTCGGATGTTGTGCGGTGGATCGAAGCAAGGCCTTAAGGTAAGATTTTCTTCGAGAAGCCCCAGCGCCCTTAAGAACTATATTTATGTCCGCCGCCATAAATAAAAATACAGCAGCGTTCCTGCGGCGATCATCAGCAGACAGAGGATCTGCCCCATGGAAAAGGAGAGCAGGACGAATCCCAGATGGGCATCGGGTTCGCGGAAGTATTCAATAAAAAAACGCACAATTCCATAGCCGATCAGATAAAGCGCAAGCATCGCGCCGTTGGGTATTTTGATCTTACGGATGCTCCACAAAATCACGAATAAAAAAATGCCTTCAAAAAAAGCTTCATAGAGTTGCGAGGGATGTCTGAGTTCCCCGGCCGGTGCCATGGGAAAATACATGCCGATGGGTGATGTCGTCACGCGGCCGAATAGTTCACCATTCATAAAATTTCCCAGACGCCCAAAAGTGTATCCCAACGGTGTGACCGGCACAAATAGATCAACTCCACTCCACCAATCCAGTTTTGCTCTGTGAAAATACAGCCAGGCGGCAATGGTCGCACCGATAAGTCCGCCATGGTAAGACATCCCTGAGATTCCGGTAAAAGTAATGCCGTTTGAAAATGAGAAGGGAAGAATAATTTCAAGAGGATGCTCAGTATAATAGGAAAAATTGTAAAACAGCACATAGCCCAGGCGGGCACCGACAATCAGGCCCAGGATCAGATATGTGGTGATGTCCTTGACCTGATCGGTGGTAAACTCGAATCGTTTTTCATGCTTGAGGCGATAGAGAACCAGAAAAAACGTACTGGCAAAGGCCACGATATACATCAACCCGTAGTACTGGAGTTTGAACCAGCCGATTTCAAAAATAACGGGGCTTATGTTTTGCGGTAAATGCTGCCACCATGTCTGGACGTCGTACATGGTTGTCGACTTTCCTTTCTTACGATTTTGCTCGTTCCAGGTTCAGGGTTCAAAGGTTACAACCAATCCTGTTGGGTTCGCTAATTTTGATGCTATTTCAGACTATTGAGACACACTAATATAGGCGAACCTAATAAAATTTGTGCCGATATCCCGCTTAACCCAACCTACTATATGCCCAAGGGCAGAGAAACGGATAACTCGCTTAATCAAATTGATATAGGCTGTCCGGATTTTTC
>JBAVYC010001498.1:0-4002 GCA_049698595.1 Desulfobacterales bacterium
AAAAAAGAGGAGAAGGAATCGTGGATTCCTTCTCCTAGCGGCTAGAGTTTAAAATTCCAGTTTTTTACCGTCTATATCAACCATATCCGCATCCTTTATGTAACCGATCTTAACCGATTTCATGAATTCAAGCTGGGACTTGAAGGCTTGCATGGCCAACGGGGATTTCTTGGCCCATTTGACCCACATTTGCGGGGCAAAGCGCCGGAACTTGGCGATGTCTTCTTCCGACAGGCGAATAACTTCCACGCCCTGCTCTTTTTGCAGCTTGTCAAAGGCCACGATGTCAGCCGCCTGGATGGCGGTGTAATGGTCCCTGGAATGTTCTACGATGGCGGCATCCAGCAGACTTTGCAGGTGCGGCGGAATTTTTTCCCAGGATTTTTTGTTGATGGCAACTCCCATCAAGTCGACGGGTTGATGCAGACACGGGGTCGACGGGGGTCCCATAATAATGTACTTGGCGATTTCACCGAAGCCCAGGTTGTAGTTGATGGCCGCCCCGACGTAGTCGGCGCCGTCGATGACGCCTTTTTCCAGGGCCGGATACACCTCGCCGCCCGGCAGGAGTACTGTGGCCACACCGGCGGAACGGTAAATATCGGCGATGATTCCACCCGGGTAACGGATCTTTTTACCCGCGAATTCCTCGAAAGCCCGAATCGGCACCTTGGAGTGGATGAGGTTGTCATCATGCTGAATGGGGCCCAGCCAGTACATGTTGTGTCTGGCATAAGCTTCTCTGGCGATTTCCTTGCCGCCCAAAGCCGTATACCATGTATCCCACTGATCCGGGCGGTCCATTCCAAAGGGGTATGATGACAGGAAGGTTGCCACCGGAATCTTGCCTGGCCAGTAGACCTCAAAGCAGTGCATGGCATCAAAAACACCCGCCTTGACGGCATCAAACATCTCGAAGGTACCCACGATGGCGCCTGCCGGGAACCCTTGGATGTTGAGTTTGCCCTCGGTTATTTTGCCGACGTTTTCAGTAAATTCCTTGAATTTTACATAACCCAGGGTACCTGCATCCCAGGCGGTCTGCATCTTGATTGTAATCGCATCTGCGGCCGAAACACGCATCACGGCCGGAAAACCAATGGCACCTGCTGTTGCGCCGGCCACAGCCGCTGTTTTCAAAAAACCTCGACGAGAAACTTTTTGATTTTTGGTTTTGTCTTTCGAAATTTTCTCAGTCATTTCATTCCTCCTTGCACTAAAGGTTAAGGTAAACAGACTTCGATTTCCAATTCTCTCCATCTCGGGTCCTGCGCAATTGCAAAACAGATTGTAATCTCGCTTAACCCTGCTTTAAATCAGCCAAGCGGTCAACTGTCAAGCCAAAGGTTTCTTACCTGCAGACAATTCATGCCCACTCCCATGATCAGTCGTTGTTTGCGCCTGGTTTGAAAGGGCTTAGCGACTGACCGCGCAGCGATCCTGAACTATGATAACACCCCTGGTTTCGAGCATTATGGGGATGTTCAGGTCAACCGCATCCAGCAACTGATTTCACCTCCTTTTTTTACCCATTTTATTCCCTGAGGCATTGTGAATCTATCATCGTTACCCCCGGGAATGGTCTCAGTTGAGTTTAAAGTCCTGTGAAGCAAGCTCTTTTACCCTGGATTCCACATAGTCAAGATGCTCACGCATTCGCACTGCTGCCAGATCAGGGTCTCTTTTTATGATGGCTTCCACCACCTTACAGTGCTGATCAAAGATGTCGCTCATTTTAATATTTTCGAGATACTTACCCAGAGACTCCTTGAGGATGTCATATATGGAAAACATTAAATGCGTCTGGATCTTATTGTGCGTCGCCTCGGAGATTGCCAGGTGAAAATTCGCATCCGCTTCGACAACGCTCATTTCCTGCTCAATCTTTATTCGCATGGATTCGGTACTTTTTTCCAGGCGGGCAATATCAGCCACCGTTGCCCTCTCGGCGGCATGATAGGCATTCCAGGTCTCCATGGCCTTTCTAACCTCTATAAGCTCAAAAACCGTTTGCATATCTTCTTTTAAAAGGCGGTGAAGGGGTTCCGTGATGCTGCCGGCCGCCAGGGATTTTACAACGGTCCGGTGCCTTTGCGATATCTCCAAAAATCCCATGGCCGTAAGTGTATTCAGCGCCTCCCGGAGTGAAGGACGGCTGACCTTTAAAAGGGAGATCAGTTTCCTTTCCGGTGGAAGGACGTCCCCCGGTTTTAAATCACCTTTAATGATGAGTGACTTAATTTGGGCTACAATTTTTGTAGCGATTTTTTCCTGCTTAACGGGTCTGAATTCTGGACTGACCATAATACCATTTTAAAGTGTTTGTAATAAAAATGAAAATTTTGTTAGCAGGATCTATCAAGTTTGTCAATCAAGAAAGAAAAAGATGAACAAAAAAGCTTGGTGTTCTTTTTCTAATAACGGTACTATATTCTTTCAAAATTTCTCTGTTAACCACCCACTCTTCAGCGGGAAAAACCACTTGACAGTAAAATTCATTTATGGTTAATGGTTAGCTGGTCTTACCATGGTTGAATTAAGGGTAAAGATAAATCATTAACTTAATGATGATGGAGGCAAGATGGCAAAGTTTTTTGAATATCAGGGCAAGGAAATATTTAAGGAATCCGGTATCCCGATCCCTGAAGGGATGGTGGTAAAGACCCCTGAAGACGCCAGGAGGGCGGCTGAGAAACTGGGCAGACCTGTTGTGGTCAAGGCCCAGGTTTGGGCCGGGGGGCGGGGGAAATCCGGTGCGGTGAAGTTTGCCGACACGCCTGAGGAGGCTGAGGCGGCAGCCAAGGCGATCCTGGGAATGAAAGTCAAGGGACTTGAAGTAAAGCAGGTCCTTGTTGAAGAGAAGCTAGATATCGCACAGGAATTTTATGCCGGTGTAATCATCAATTCCGCCCAGGAGGTCAGAGGACCGGTGCTGATGTTCAGTCCCGAGGGGGGCATGGACATCGAGTCGGTGCCGGAGGATAAGATCGCCCTTATGAATGTGGATGTCATTAAAGGGATTATGCCCTATGACACCCTCAACCTGGTTTCTTCCATGGGCGTAAAGGGCAAGAACCTCAGGCAGATCGCCGATATCGTCTTCAAGCTTTTCAAGGCCTTTCAAAAGATGGATTGTCGGACGCTGGAAATCAATCCGCTGGTGCTGACCAATGACGGTAAGGTCCTGGCGGCCGACTGCCGCATGGCCGTTGATGATCAGGCCCTTTTCCGGCATCCTGAACTGGGGATTAAAATCGGCCGTGAGTTTCTCAAAGAGCCCACCGAATTCGATCTCATCGCCTGGTCTTTTGAGGAAAGTGATTTTCGCGGTACCAGCTATGTGGCGCAGATGGCCGAACCCGAAGAGGTGGCCAAGGGCGGTTATGTCGGCTATCATGGTATCGGCGGCGGCGCGGCCATGCTGGGTATGGATGCCCTCAACAAAGTGGACTTGAAAGTGGCTGATTATGCCGATACCAGCGGCAACCCGACGGCTTCCAAAGTATACCGGGTCGTCAAGCTTATCATGGGTATCCCGGGTATCGAGGGCTACTTCCTGGCGGGTTTTATGATGGCGAATCAGGAACAGTGGCATCATGCGCACGGGATTGTAAAGGCTTTGAGAGAAGAACTTCCCAAAAAACCTG
Source organism: Desulfobacterales bacterium (assembly GCA_049698595.1). GTDB lineage: Bacteria > Desulfobacterota > Desulfobacteria > Desulfobacterales > JAFDCJ01 > JAFDCJ01. The sequence continues at coordinate 3,648 of JBAVYC010001498.1, forward strand.
GATTTCCTGTGGTTCTTCTGCTTTGCGGCAATAAGGAAAAAGAGTCCCAGGAAATTTTAAAAGAAGGTTTGGCAGGTCTCGATGCCAGAATAGAAATCTATGACCGCGAGCACGTGTATGATGCAAAATTCATTGGGGCCCGATTAAAAACCCTGGTCGATGAATACAGGAATGATCGGAATTGAATTATGATGATACCAAAATATCCCAATTCAGTTTTTACTGCAAAATGCACAAAAAAGACCTAAGGTACTATGAGGGAGAGTCTTATGGAATTTAATGAGAGAACGATTAAGGTCATCATCGATGACGAAAAATGTGAAGGCTGTAAAACCCATGCCTGTGTGGAGGCTTG
>JBAVYC010001499.1:0-2114 GCA_049698595.1 Desulfobacterales bacterium
GTCATATCTATCATCAGATAAGTATACTTTGTTTCTGTTGTCAACAAAAAAGTCCCCGTTGCCAATCCCGCTTAGCCATGTTTTGGAGGTCAACGCTAGAGTGCTGCCGGCAGGCGACCACAAAGCGGTTATCCACACCATGAAAGGAGGAAAAAATGACCCAGACAAAGAAGATCGGCGTAGGCATGTTGGGATACGCCTTTATGGGCAAAGCGCACACCAACGCATTCAAGAAACTGCCCTACATGTACTATCCGCCCCCGGCGATACCCATCTTGAAGGGGATTTGCGGCAGAAATGAATCGGCGGTCCAAGAGGCGGCCGGACGTTTCGGCTACCAGTATGGCACAACCGCGTGGCAAAAAATAGTCGCTGATTCGGAGATCGAAATTTTCGACAACAATGGACCCAACAACGTGCACATGGAACCGTGTATCGCTGCGCTGGAAGCAGGCAAGCACACCATCGTCGAGAAACCCCTGGCCTTGGATGTTACTGAGGCGCGCAAGATGGTCGCGGCTGCCGAAAAGGCCGCAAAGAATGGCATTAAGAATATGGTCTCCTTCAGCAACCGCTTTTCTCCCGCTGTATTGCTGGCCCGGCGTCTCATTCGCGAAGGTAAACTCGGCCAGATCTACCATTTTCGGGCTGCTTTTCTTCAGGATTGGCTGCTGAGCCCCGACTTTCCGCTGGCCTGGCGGTTAAAAAAAGAGGTCGCCGGCTCGGGTGTGCTGGGCGATTTGAATGCCCACAGTATCGATATGGCCCGTTTTCTGACCGGGCTGGAAATCACGGAAACCTGCGGGGTGACGGAGACATTTATCAAGGAGCGCCCTATCCCCCTTGAAGCTTCGGGACTGTCGGGCAAAGGCGGGGAGGAAAAAGGCGCCGTTACCGTCGATGACGCTTCGCTGGGCATGTTTCGGTTTGACAACGGTGCGCTCGGGAGTATCGAGGCGTCCCGTTTTGCCACAGGCCGTAAGTCCCTTTGGCAGATCGAGGTTTACGGCAGCCGCGGGGCCGTGCAGTTTGAGCTGACACAAAACAATCTACTCCAATATTTTTCCGTGGACGACCCGCTGGAAGTGCAGGGCTACCGGACCATAATGGTCACCGAAGCGGAAGTTCACGACTTTATCAAACACTGGTGGCCGCCGGGACACGTGTTGGGGTGGGAACATCATCACTGCAACACCATTTTTCACTTTTTCAACTGCGTCGCCAAGAATCTGGATGTGGCCCCCTGGGGTGCAACATTTGAAGATGGTTTGAAAGTTCAACTGATACTGGATGCCCTGCAGCGCTCGGAGAAAGAGCGAGGCTGGGTCAACGTCGAACAGTAAGGAGGTATCTGCAATGAAAATAGGAATGTTCACCGCCAACTTTATGGATCGCGATCTGGAATCCGTTTTTGGCATGATGTCGGAAATGGGGTATGAAACCGCCGAACTGCCGGCGTTCACCGGCAATGGGCACCTCGACATCGACGAAGTCCTCACCGGCAACAACGCTAAGAAAATCAAGGATCTTGCCCAAAAATACAACCTCACCATTTCTGCCCTGAGCAATCACACCGAAGGCCAATTGGTGCTGGGTCCGCACACCAAGGACACCGACGCCTTTTTCAAAGGGTCACCGGCGGAAAAGATCAAGTTCGGCATGGAACGGATGAAAAAGACCGCCAAAGCGGCTGCAGCACTCGAAGTTCCCGTTGTGTGCGGGTTCATCGGCTGTGAAAATTTTGCCCGCTGGTTTCCCTTCCCCTACCCCGAAGGGTGGGATGAAATGGGCAACGATTTTGTGGAACGTTGGAGCGAAATCTTAGACACATTCGAAAAAGAGGGTGTCAAATTTGCCCATGAGCCACACCCCAACGAATACGTTTACAATGTCGAGACTGCCGTCAAAAGTGTGGCGTTGATGGGCGCCAGAGAGGCCTGGGGATTTAACTTCGACCCTGCCAACATTGTCATCATGGGCATCGACCCCGTCATTTTTATCCAAGAGCTCGGCGACCGGATCTATCACGCCCATGCCAAAGACGGTGAAGTGGTGGAACACAACTATCGCCGATCCGGGCTTCAGGCCACCGGCAAGTGGGGACGAATCGACCG
>JBAVYC010001500.1:0-2117 GCA_049698595.1 Desulfobacterales bacterium
GTTCAGCGCCGATCAATGTTTTGGCCTGGTCGCGATTCGAAATCCCTTTCAACGCTAAAAGCGGGGTGCCGGTATGCGGCTTCACCCACTTTATTTCATAGCTTGCTTCCCGGCCACCAAGGTCGCGCACGAGGATCGTGCTACCGGGCGAGAACAGCGACAAAGACTCGGCATAGGAATGCAATTTGTTTACGCCCTTTATACCGTGGACGCCGCCGATTTTACCGATGAGCACATGGCTCACTTTTGTTCCGGGTTTATTCAACAATTTCCAGGACGGTGCGTTTTTTTATCTTGCCCGGGTTATGCATTCGCCGTAAAAAAGCCTTCTTTTTTTAGCAGGCTATTCACCGTATCCGTTGGAAGAGCGCCTTGATCCATCCAGTATCGAATTCTCTCCGTTTTCAGAATGATCTTAGCCGGATCGTACAAAGGGTCATAGGTGCCTACATTTTCCAGGAACCTGCCGTCACGTGGGCTCTCGCTGTCAGCGACGACGATGCGGTAAAAGGGTTTTTTTTTCGCGCCATGTCTGGCCAATCTGATCTTAACTGCCATAATTTCCTTTCTCCCTCAAAACGGCAACATTCCCTGCGGGAATCCTTGCATGCCGCCTTTGTTAAGCTTCTTAAGCATTTTCAATAATTGGGTGTAATTTTTTAAAAGCCGGTTGACATCCTGCACCCGGGTTCCGCTGCCCTTGGCTATTCTGCGACGGCGACTTCCGTTTATAATCCCATGGCGCCGTCGTTCCTGGGGTGTCATCGAATTGATAATGGCTTCGATCCGGACGATTTCATTTTCGTCCATGTCCATATTTTTCATTTGTTTGAGTTTACCCATTCCGGGAATCATTTTCATAATATCGCCCAGCGAACCCATTTTGCGGATCTGGATCATTTGATCACGAAAATCCTCCAGGGTAAACTGGCTTTTGCGAAGCTTTTTTTCGAGTTCGGCCGCCTTTTTTTCATCAACAACATCCTGGGCTTTTTCGATCAGTGTGAGAACGTCCCCCATGCCCAGAATGCTTGAGGCCAAGCGGTCCGGATGAAACGCTTCAAGCTCAGTTAACTTTTCCCCGACCCCTATGAATTTGATCGGTTTACCGGTAATTTCCTTGATGGACAGAGCGGCCCCGCCGCGGGCATCGCCATCCATTTTGGTCAGAACAACCCCACCTATATCCAGCTTCGCGTTGAAGGATTGGGCAATATTGACGGCGTCCTGACCGGTCATGGCATCCGCCACCAGGAGAATGTCTGCTGGTTTCAACGCTTCGTCCATGCGGATGAGTTCATCCATCAGGTCTTCGTCAATATGAAGTCGCCCCGCGGTGTCCAGCAGCAGCGTGTCGCAACCCTGCTGGTGAGCAGCTGTTTTGGCATCACGGCCGATCTGGACAGGATCCATATCTACGCTGGAAGAAAATACCGGGATGTTCAGTTGCTCGCCCAATTTTTTAAGCTGATCGATGGCGGCCGGGCGATAAACATCCGCCGGCACCAGATAGGGCTTTCGACCTTTGTTGCGCAGGAAAACCGCCAACTTGCCGGCTGTTGTCGTTTTGCCGGAGCCCTGCAGGCCGACCAGCATCAAGGATACCGGACTGGGGCCTGAAAGGTTCAATTCTTCCTGTTGCGACCCCATTAATTTGGTCAATTCTTCGTTGACAATCTTGACGACCTGTTGGCCGGGGGTTAAGCTCGTCAGAACCTCCTGGCCTAATGCCCGTTCCTTGACATCGGCCATAAACCGTTTGGCGACGCGATAATGGACGTCGGCCTCCAGGAGGGCCATTCGAATTTCTTTTAATCCCTCCTCGATGTTTTTTTCGGTTAACTTTCCGCGCCCTTTGAGCTTTTTAAAAGCGGCATCCAGTTTGTCACTTAATCTTTCAAACATAAATTATTCCAGGAAGATTCCATAAATTCTTGAAAATATAATCTCAATGATGGTATGTCAAGTAAATTAATTTCGTTTTGGACTGATATAATACTAAGCAATCCGGTGAGATGCAATCCTCAAAAGCCACTGTTTTGTTTGAATTCCGAAATTAATTTAATACAAAAACAACAGAAGGTTACTGATGGCAGTATACAGACAAAAAGCAGACA
>JBAVYC010001501.1:0-2112 GCA_049698595.1 Desulfobacterales bacterium
GTGAAAAGCCGCGAATCTATTTTATCGTTATGACGGGACAAGGGGCATTTAAAATCACATTTTGCGCGGTGGAGCCCATCAGGAGTTTGCCAAGTTTCGACCTCATTTTCACCCCAACAATAATTTCATTGATTTGTTTGTCTTCGGCAAATTGAACTATTTCTTCACCGGGCGAATGGCCACGAATCAATAAATGCGTTTCACAATGAATGTGACCTTCCTCCAACAGTGCTTTCGCATATTCCAAACCGAGCTCAGCCTGCCGTACATCCTCGTATTGATGTTTATTAGCACTTACCATTGCCGTTATCACATCAACAGTGGCATTAAAAGCTTTAGCACGATCTTGTGCTAGTTTTAAAGCATTCCTGGCTGATTTTGATCCATCATATCCAATTAAAATGTTTATTATAGACCCTCCAAATCATGGGCGATCAGCTGTTTAGCTATACGGACAGCAGTATTGCTGGGAATAGCAAAGCCAAGTGTTCTTGCTTCATGGGGTTGGGTCACAATCGCCACATCGACACCTATCACTTCCCCTTGGCGATTCAACAAAAGCGCCCCACTGTTTCCAGGATTGTTGCCGGCATCCGTCGACCAAAAATCCGGACAAACGCTGCAGTAGGTAATTCCAGCCGGTTGAGCAGCCTTGATTATACCTCCGAATACAGTTGGGTTCGACCTTGGCCTCGGGTTCCCGCGTATTCTTCCCATATATCCCAAAGTCGCCACAGGCTCACCCTCTTCCAAAAGATCTGAATCTCCAAAGATAACATTAGATAGCGTTGCATGATCAGAAATCCGGATTACCGCCAAATCCGTCTCGGGATCAGTCCCAACCAATTCTGCAGGACACCACCTGCCGTTGGCCAGCCGAACCTCTATCATGGTGGCACCTCTCACCACATGGTTATTGGTAAGAATATGTCCCTGAGTATCAATGATCATTCCAGTGCCTTGACCGACTAATTCATCACTTAATTTCCGATACAACTTGTCAACATCAAAATAGCGTCGAAAAAATGAATCAGCCGTAAACGATGGCAACGGTTCATCCGTTTCTTCCCGATTAATAACTTCGATATACACTGTTGCAGGGATGGCTTTATATCCCACTCGATTTAAATTGATATGGCCAATTGGCTTATTGACATCCTGCTGTCCGCATCCGAAAAAAAATATTGGAATGAGCAATGGTCCAAAGATGATCGGTAAAAAAGATTTAATCAACCATTTGAGCGATATACTATGATTAGTAAAATGGCGTATTATCATTGGCCTTCTCCTCTTATAATTAGATTTTCTGGAATAAATAACCATCTATCCAAATCAGTAGAGAGCATATAGCATGCCAGAAATACTCCCATTAAAATTAATATATTATTTCAAGTACTTACTTCCGCAAAAAGCGTATGACTATCTCAAACCTTAATGATATTTAGAAAAATTGCGACATGCTTTTTCTAAAAATTCCTAAACCCTGACCTGGCCAAGCCGGAATTTAAAATTGAATATTTGAGGATATGTGGAGGGAGGATATTGAGCCGAAGTTTCATTTGGATAATATTTTTTTATTCACTCTGCCAATCAGCGGCACCCATTTACCGGTCCTTTTCTTATAGTTTCGATATTCTTCATGGAATCGACCCTCCAACAGCTTTTCCTCATAACTCGCGATAAAATTGTAGAAAATAAATATTAAAACCACCAGCACGAGAGAGAAAAGCGAGGCCGTGGATACCGCTAATCCGAGGTAGAACATAATGCTCCCTAAATACAGAGGATGTCTCACATATTGGAAGGCGCCGGTCGATACCACACCGGATGGACACTGCCCGTGGCTGACGACAACGTGACCTGACCGGATAAGATAAACCGCAGCAATAAGTGCGAGGCTCAAAATGACCAGGCGTATAAGAAGTGAGATATCGTCAGAGAGAAATGTCGATATTCGCAGAAAAAACGAATCCACCACCCAGATGAGCAGAAATAAAACAAACAATACCAACTGCCCACTGTCGCCGAAAGGATGTTCGCCGCTTTTTTCCTTCATTTTGACTCCATTTCATGCGGAAAGCTTCTCGATGTTCACCGCGCTCACTTTAAATT
>JBAVYC010001502.1:0-6151 GCA_049698595.1 Desulfobacterales bacterium
TATATCATGGCGGTGGACGATCCGAACAATGCGCCTTACTGGGGTAAGGTTTACGAGGTTCCCAATAAGTGAATCATTACTATTGTAAATTGTCAAAACCAAAGATTTGACCACTGTTTGCTTCTTAGGGTGCACCACGATGCCTGAGTTAACCTAAATTTATAAGACCGCTTGATTCTCTGGCGAGTATCGTGTATCCAACATAACACTATGAAATCGAATCATGAAGACAGGTTGCCGATTTTCCAAAATGATATGATATAGGTCCAAGAATGCTGCAACAAGACTTGCATATTCATACAACGTACTCGACAAGTGACAACTCGGTCGTCCCCGAGCAGACCGTTGCCCTCGTCGCGGCTGTCAAGCATGCTATCATCGTTGGTATCAGCGACCATTTTGAATGCCTGGTGAACGGGGATTTTGAAGGTTACAAAAAAGAAATACGCCAAGCCGGATTGAAAGTTGGGGTCGAGGTGGACGGAAACCCTTGGGTCGATGAAGCAAAAAATTATGATGTCGACTATTACATCTTTCACTGCCGGAATCAGAATACCGACTTTCGTTCTCTGGACAAATTGCTCGAGACCGGCAAGCCTGTTATTATCGCTCACCCCAACGCTTTTGACACAGACCTGAAACAGGTGCCTTCCGAGTGCTTAATTGAACTCAATAACCGGTATATCTGGCGTACTGACTGGAAGCAATACTATGGCCCATTTACATCTCAATTCAAGTTCGTCATCAGTTCGGACGCTCATCAGCCGAACTGGATCGCACAGACATTCGCCCGCTATGCTGCGGCGCAGCTAGGCATAGAGGAACATCTGGTTTTCTAAAATCTCCCAAATCAAATCAACCCCTAATAAAGATCGTCGGACCGAATTGCACAATTGGAATATTTCCGACAACCTCCAAAAATAGCAGACGATTATGGTTTGATCTTGACATGTACCTTAGCAACAGCTCTCCTATTTCTGCGAAAAAGGTATAATCCTCTTAAGTATTTGAATTTTTAAATATAATATGTATTTATAGGAGTTAATTACAGGATGTGAATTCTATCTTTAGCGGAGCTGGAATAATGGGATTGCGGCGTGCTGGATCAATATGCCTTCATTCCATTACTCCAGGATTGGGGCCAAGCTCGGTAGGGGAATAAGCGTCTAGATTGTCATTAAATTTTATGATTTTTGGGATGTCTGATTCTTGACTGCTTTTACCGGTTTTCTATCAAACAATTCAGGATCGAGAGGTTTAGCATCATATCAGGTTTTCTTTTCCTCTTCTATCTTGTCAGGCTTTTTTTTTTCCTCTTCATCCGACGCGCCTTTAAAATTTCGAATGGCCTTGCCCATTCCCGCGCCGATTTCCGGTAATTTGCCGGCTCCAAAGATGATGAGGATAATCACTAATATTATGATAAGTTCCGGCATTCCAATTCCAAACATATTACCTCCTATTCTTCGGGCCTGTTTTGTTTAAGTTCATTAATAAGCTGCTTAAATTCTTTTGATTTTAGATACCGATCAACGCTGCTCTGATAATCGATCCATGTCTTCCAGGCATCAATCCAGGCCTCATTATGCCAGTAACAGTCCGGATCCCCGGCGCCCTTGAGCCGTTCAATAAAGTCTAAATATTCGTCCGAGCACCCTTCGCAAAAATTGTACGGCACGTTCAGTTTGCGACGGAAAGCGGTCGTGTCCCCTGTACCCCGCTCGATTTGCGTGCCGCACTTCTCACATTTAAAGGCACATTGGGTGCACTGAAAAACTTTCCGAACCGCCTGGATCTTGCGCTTTCTAATTAGTGCAGTCTGTTTTTGCTCGACCAGACCTTTTTTGTCTGTAAACGATATAATATTCGACATTTTTCACTCTGGTAATCCAGACTCGGTTCATCCGGACGTTATTGGAAATCAACAAGATCAACGGACGACTTGAATATAACACCGGGCATTTTTCGTGTCAATCGATGATTTGCGGGCTGCGAGATTCGGGTTGCGGGTTGTGAGCAGGAGATGTTCTAGCCGCAATCTAAATCTTGCTAAACAAATTTTCCCGTGTTAATTTAGTGGTTTTGGAGCAAAGGTCAGCCGACCGCAGAGATGCAAGGACACAAAGATGTTTGTTCTTATTTTTTATGCTTATTTAACCGCGCAGCTTGAAAATTTTCGTTTAAATTCATTTGTTTGGCATAACTGGAAATATCGTCCCGCAAGGAGTCTCAAAAATGATCGAAACATTTCAGGCGAACTGTCTTGCCACCCTGATCGGCAGTCTGCCACTGACCGAGCATGGGGAAGCCAGCGACCTGATAATGGAGTATACACCCGAAATCCCCTTCTGGGCCCAGCTCCCGGCTCATAAAAAGGAGGGCATGATGGTCCAGTTTACAGGCGGACTGCCGGGGTTCTACAGTGATAAAGGCAACGGGTTTGTCAATACAGACAGTGAATCCTTCGATAAAGATCTGTTGGCATTTTTTGAAGATTATATGGCGGTGATTGAAGGACAAATCGAACTGGAGACCTCTCGATTTGCCCTGAAAGAGGATAGCGCCAGCGGATTTTTTGTGTTTTTGGAACGTCTTCAAACCCTTGCCACGCAGCCCATCGCCGTTAAAGGTCAGATTACCGGACCGTTCACATTGGGTACCGGAATTGTCGATCAGAATAAACGCCCCATTTTTTATGATCCCCAATTAAGAGATGCGGCGGTTAAGCTGTTGGCCATGAAAGCCCGCTGGCAGGTACGCCGACTTTCGCTGCTGCAACGGCCGGTGATGATTTTTTTTGACGAACCCGCCCTGGCAGGGGTCGGTTCCTCGGAGTTTACCAGCATTTCCAATGCGGATATCCACCAGTGCTTTGAGGAAGTCTGCGAAGCCGTTCACCTGGAAGGCGGACTGGCCGGGGTCCATATCTGCGCCAATACCGACTGGTCGCTGGTACTCGAATCCTCGGTCGATATTGTCAGTTTTGACGCCTATGGCTATTTCGACCGGTTTATTCTTTATCCCGATCAGATAAAAAAATTTCTCGAATCCGGCAAAATCCTGGCGTGGGGAATTGTGCCGACTTTAAATGCCGAAGAACTTGAAAGGGAAACGGCTGCCTCACTGCTGAACCAGTGGGATGAACAGGTCAAATGGTTTGAATCAATTGGAATTGACGCACAAATGCTGATGTCGCAATCCCTGATTACACCGAGTTGCGGCACCGGGTCTTTGAGCATTGATCTTGCCAAAAAGGTGCTTAAGTTGACCAGGGATATATCGCAGGAAATAAGAAGGCGTTAAGCTTTAGGCCCTTATCGGGTTTTATCTGACAACATGTTGCAGGGGACGTGAGGTTTCAGGTGTCAGCAATTAAAAAAATTCAAATTTCCGGTTTATCCGGGTTCAGGAGTGAAAGCTGCCGCAAAGGAAAGCTAATAGAATAATAACAGTAAGTTACAACTACAGAAAAAGGTGAGGTATTCGATGGGAGACAATCACAGTGGAAGGCAGTTTGCCGGCGCATCACGTTACGTTTTGGATGAAGAGCTGGCAAAGATCGTGAACATATCAATGGCGCTTGAGATGCCGCTGCTGTTAAAAGGCGAGCCGGGTACGGGCAAGACCATGCTGGCCCATGCGATTGCAGAAAATCTGAAAATGCCGTTGATTGTGCTCAACGTTAAATCCAGTATGAAGCTGGTCGAAGCTTTGTACCAGTACGACACCCTGACACGGCTCAACGACAGCCGTTTCGGAGATTCCAGCCGCAATGTCAGCAATATTGAAGATTATATAAAAATGGGCAAGATCGGCCAGGCATTTACTGCAGATATCCGAACCGTACTTCTAATCGATGAAATCGACAAAGCGGATACCGATTTTCAGGATGACATGCTGGATGTGCTGGATCAAATGGAATTTGATATCATCGAGATCGATAAAACCATCAAGACGGTGACGCGCCCGGTGATAATCATCACCTCAAACGCCAAAAAGGACCTGTCGGACCCGTTTTTAGGACGGTGCAATTTCCACCACATCGCTTTCCCCGAGCCGGACATGATGCGTCGCATAATCGATGTTCATTTCCCCACAATCGACACGGACCTCATGGAAAAGGCCATTTCCGCCTTTTACCGTATGCGCAAGCTGGATGCCGTTGAAAAAAAACCGGCCACCCGGGAATTGTTAAACTGGATCAGGGCCCTGCGTGCGGACCCGGATTTTAAACCCAAACAGTTGGCCAAAGGGGATCTGCCGTATCTGGGGGTGCTGTTTAAGAAAAGCCAGGACTATAGCAGAGCCCAAAGTCTGCTAAACGGCCGTAGAATTAATTAAAGGAGCTCAAGGCTCAAAGCTGAACGCTCAAAGTAAAATAAATGATGCAATGAACAGGGCAAAGGGCGTGAAATCTGAACGGGGCTTCCGGTTCCTTTTTCACTATGCTCCATGCGCTATGCACCTTGCCCGGCGAAGCTTGAGATATGTTTGTCGATTTTTTTTATAAATTGAAGGAAGTGGGGATACCGGTCAGCCCAACAGCGTTTTTGACCCTGCAAAAGGCACTCGGAAACGGATTGGTAATTTCCCTGGATGATTTTTATACGGCTTCGCGTGCGATTCTGGTAAAAAGTGAGCGCTATTTTGATCTGTATGATCAGGTTTTTGCCCACCATTTCCAGGGTGCTGAGATGCCCGATTATGAGGGGATCGAACTCGATGAGCTGGTCCGGACCATGCTGGAGACCTGGCTTCAAAATCCCCACGAGTTATCCAAGTTGCTGGGAATGGATGAATCCGCCCTGGCAAAACTGACCCCCGAGGAGTTGATCGAATATTTTAAGGAGCGTCTCAAAGATCAGACCGAAGCGCACCATGGCGGCGCCAAGTGGATCGGCACCGGAGGATATTCCCCGGTGGGCCATTCGGGTTACCACCCCGGGGGTATGCGGGTGGGCGGTGTTTCCGGAAATAAATCGGCCGTAAAAGTGGCCATGGATAGGCGCTATAAAGATTATTCCCAAAGCGGACCGCTGACCATGTCGATGGTCGGGGAGGCTTTAAAAAGGTTGCGCAATCTGATGCCGGTAGGTCCCGAAGATCAGGTAAATATTGACGACACCATTTACCAGACCATGAAAAACGCGGGTGAGATCGAGATTGTTTTTGAAAGGCGTTTAAAAGACCGGCTGAAAGTGATACTGGCCATCGACAATGGCGGATGGTCCATGGATCCCTACATACCGGTTGTTCAGACGCTTTTTGATTATTCCGGGAACCAGTTTAAGGATTTAAAGACCTATTTTTTCCACAACACGATATACTCCACCCTCTGGGGAGATCCGGCGCGGTATAAAAAGCCTCGGCGGATTGAAGAATTTGCCCGTTTGGACTCTCAAACCCGGCTTGTCATGGTCGGAGACGCCTCCATGGCGCCTTACGAATTGATGGCCAGCGACGGATCCATTCATCTTGAAGAGCGCAGCGGTATGCCCAGTCTTGAATGTCTCCATTTTCTGGCCAAAACGTTTCCCCATTCCGTTTGGTTAAATCCCGTGCCGGCTTCCATGTGGAACTACACCCGCACCATAGGGGTCATCGGCGAGATCTTTCCCATGTTTGAGTTGACCCTGGACGGCCTGGAAGAGGCGGTGGCGCAATTGATGATGAAGTGAGCGGGTTGCGGGTTGCGGGCAAAAAGGGCATAGAGCAATGGGCATGGCGCATAAAGCATATAGAAGAATTCGGAATTCGGAAAAAAAAGAATGCGGAAGCCGGATAAAGGCAAAGCCCATGGAGTCAGGTAACAAGCTTATTGAAAATCAGTCTTTTAAACGCTATGCGTTCTACCCCATGCCCTCTGCTTTATCATTCCGCATTCCAATTTCTGTCATCTGGCCTCTGTTTTCTATCCTCTGATATAAAGTTGCGGGTCAAAGGAGACTGGCGTAGGGGTCACGGAAGTAAACAAATCGTGAATTTTCTCGGATATACAGATAAATTTCCAAAATAGGTGTTGACAATATCGTTTAGCTACTATACATTGATCGTTATCAATGAGCGATGAACACATAACAAATCTGCCGCGACATTTGGTCGAGAAATTCATGGGTCTTGTCAGACGCACGGCCGAATTAGAGAATCGGCC
>JBAVYC010001503.1:0-2520 GCA_049698595.1 Desulfobacterales bacterium
GTGATAATTCTTTGCATGCCCTTTAAGCCATTCGACATGCTCTTCATACTCATCGTGATTTGGATCTTGCAGAATTTTAACAACCCGGTAATACCCATCAACACTTCCACAGTCTTCAGGAGGACAGGCGCGTTCACCAGCTAAACATTTAGGATATTTATCACCTTTTGTTTTAAGAAGTATCCCTTCAAATAAAATTTCATGATACCACGAATCACCAAAATCATATTCGTATTCAATTATCTGACCAGGTTCAGTAAAATGATCGATAATAGGGACTTCCCAGCCAGGAATTACTTCAATATCATCATAGACATCATCTCCAGGAATACCGATTTCAATGGATTTTCTTTTATGTTTAGGGCGGAGACGAAAAGCATGTAAATGATAATCCAACCATCCCATCGCATCTTGAATGGCTACATGAAAATCCCAGAAACTATATTTTGCAGGCACCTGTATTCTTCGCCAAATACGAGGCTCTATTTCGTAAAGTGTAATTTTAAATTGATAAACTAGGTGGTTTTTAGTTTTGCTCATGTTTGTCACCTCTGGAGCCATAACGTTCAAGCTCACTTGCGCCGCCCAGAAACTTCCCCGTCAGGCCGCGGACGTTCTCGGCGTCAAGTGCAGCGCCTGGTTATGTTTTTAAATTTATGAATAACCAAGCCTACTACAAGTCCAAATCTGGATAATGTTTTTTATGACATTTATCGCAAATACCATGACTGAAGTGGGCTTCTGAATGTTCAGTTATGTATTTTTCGATCTGGTTCCAATACCCTTTATCATCTCGAATTTCTTTGCAATGCATGCATATTGGAACAATACCACTAAGTATTTTGATTTTTGAATGTGCTTCTTTCAGTTCCCTGTTTTTCTTGTGAAGGTCACGGGTCATATTTGCCATTTCGTTTGACATGATTGTCATCTTTTGGAGGATTTTCTCATTTGTGAGCATGAGATGCCCTCCAAATATCAGATACTTTTCGTTTTCAATTTTAACAATATGACACTGTAGAGGGATAGGGGAGGAATCCAGTGACTTGAAATTCAGCCAGATCGACTGATTTTTTGTTGAGTCCGGAAGTGGTAATATATCATGACTTTCCGTGAGCAGAAAAGAGTTTATTGAATTTCCTGAAGCATCTTTTCCAGAAGATATGAGTTTGCTGAAACATTTATTATGTGCAGATATCTTCAGGTCTTTGTCTATTACAATAATTATAAGCGTATCTGTGTGGATAAAATAATCTTCAAATTCACTGGCATGTTGCAATATAATATTTTTAAACTCGTCCATTATTTTTCCATATCACGAAGCAGTGTTTTTATTTCCGTTGCATTCGCAGCAAAATAGTCTGCGCCGGTAGACCGCCATAACTCAATATTTTCGTTGAAGGGGCGCCCCCCTACAATAATTAGTATTTTATTGAGTTCTACATCCTTTTTGATTGCGGTTATTATTTCTATTGCTTTTAAGATGTTAAAAGGCATCGTCACCGACATTGCCAGAACGCCTGGCTGGTAGGTCCGTAGAAGTTCGAGGAGATCTTTTGCGGGTGTGTTGGCCCCAAGATATCTCACATCCCAACCTTCATGTTCGAGTATATCCGAAATCATCCACGCACCGATTTCGTGAAATTCATTGGGTGCCGATGTTATGACTGCTTTAGCCATGAAGTTGTTTGGGGGAACTTCCAGCATACTGGTTGATGCCATCACACGACCAACAATCGCCGAGGCCAGATGCTCCTGGGCAACCGAGATTGTTCCACGCTCCCAAAGCATGCCAATTTCATACATTACAGGCTGCATAATATGCAAATAAAACTGTTCTATATCCTTTCCGGTTGGTATGGACTCTTTTGCAATAACCAGGCATTTTCTATGATCTCCTTCTAAAACGGCCGCTAAAAACGAATTTTTTCTTTCAAGCCAATCTTCGCTGATAGGAAGTTGTAATTCCGTCTCGGTTTGCGATAAGTAAATCATATTTTCATGCCTTTTTATCATCCAGGCATAGACTGATTTAATCTCTGTGGTCATGTCAGAGGTGGTATGTTTTTCTAAAGCATCAAGCCATGTTTTTAACTCCAAAGGGAAATAATCGTAGGAAAAATTATGGGCAAAGTAGGCGCGATAGACCCACGGGACTGTCCTGGCAAGCAGTTCATAGTTTCCTATACTGAAAACCGTCATCATGAATGCTGCATGATGACTATGGTTGTCATACATGGTTTGCAGTGGATTATTGCCAATCAATTCATGGATAGCAGGATTTGAAGACAGGGTGTCGTCGACATATTTTTTCAAAAGAGGAATTTTTTCTTGATAGACAGTTGTTCCAGGCAAAGGAACTATAGGGAGACCTCTTGCTTCTTTGATAATATCATCAAGCGTTAACTGCATGGTTTTTTTACCTCTCTTTTGAATTGAATCATTATCAGTTGAATTCTTGTAAACATAACGGGCTGCGAGATGAGCCGCAGTCGGCTGGGGGCGGAAATTGCGTTTTTT
>JBAVYC010001504.1:0-1644 GCA_049698595.1 Desulfobacterales bacterium
ATATCCCTCATCAGACGCGCTGGTTACCAGGTCGGCGCCTGCCTTCGAACGAACGACAAGTGTATTCCACCCCGGACGTCCCTCGAACATTCCCACGGACAGGTCGCAGAATTCGGAGGTCATGTCCGGGCAGATGAAACAGCCCTGCGGAATGAGGGGCTTGATCTCGGAAAGCGGTATCTCCACCCGTCCGTTATCGGTTTCGAGGGCCATAATGCCGGCCGGCGGCGGCGGGATATCCATGCCCCGGATCGCCGCAATATCCAGTTTCTCGGACAATAAAGCCGACAGTTGCCGGGCATCCAGGGACCAGTTGCAGAACAGTCCGACGGTCAGGGCCAGCGGGTCGCTAAAATCTTCTCTATTTAGGGGGTTGGTGCGCATCTGGGCCACAGCCGTCATCTGGCAGGGGGTCACGACGGCCCCCAGGCGGGTGTAATTCTCCTGGATTCCTGCGTTTACGGCGGCCAGAGCGGGTCCGGCCATGAATTTGGAACCGGCGTATTTGGCAACATCCTGCCATTCCGTAACCAGCCGGGGCACAGGTGTCAGCCCCTGCCGTCCGGTGAGAGCGGCGGCATCGATTATTCCGTTTTTGAGAGCCAGAGTGATCAGGGCAGACACGGTACCGCCGGCCTGAAACGCGCTTGGCGGCATCATAGCGCCGGCTCTCGCAGCCAGAATGTGCCGGTAGGTTCCCAAAGGGCTGCCGTCATAGGCTAGGTTCCAGACATGTCGGGTCAGTTCGTCCAGGTCCACTTCGGCCTTGGGGCAATAGGCATAGCAACGACCCCGGGACAGATCGCAGGGAAAAAGCCTGGCGGTTTTTCCCCGGTGGTTTTTAAAATAGGGGCACAGATTGACACAGGCGCCGCAACCGATACATAAGTCGCGGTTAAAAACGTCTTCAATCAGCTCGCTGGATCCCAAAACGTGCATTGTTTTCGACTCCTTATTTTCCCTCTTGCTTTAAATAATGAACCTGCTATTGTTACAAAATTGTATTTTCCTTATTGTATCTCGACAGATTCGTAAAAAAAATAACATAAAATTTTGGGACAAAATTTTATTATGAAACCGATCGAAGAAATCACCATGTTGTATGAGATCACCAAGGCGCTCAATGCGCATTTGGTTCTAAAAAAGTCCCTGTATAAGGTTTTGGATATCCTTTCCAATTCTATGAACATGGTACGGGGGACTATAACAATTTTAAATCCCATGCGCAATGAGATACGCATAGAGGTGGCCCATGGACTGACCCGCAACGCCATGGAGCGGGTAAAATATAAACTGGGCGAAGGTATTACCGGTCGGGTTATAGAGACCGGCGAGGCTGTCTCCATACCGAAAATCAGTGAGGAGCCGCTTTTTCTGGACCGTACCGGTTCTCGCAAAAAAAGAAAGGACGGAGATCAGTCCTTTATCTGTGTCCCCGTAAAAAAAGGAAAGCAGGTCATCGGCGCCCTGAGTGTCGACAAGCCGTTTGACGAATCTTATGCCTTAAAGAGCGGAGAGAAACTGCTTTCAGTTATCGCCACCATGATCGCAAGTCATGTCATCAAGCTTGAAACCATCCAGATGGACAAAGAACGGTTAAGAGAGGAAAATAGACGGTTGCGGAACGTCCTGAAAGACAAATAG
>JBAVYC010001505.1:0-2180 GCA_049698595.1 Desulfobacterales bacterium
ACCAAAAGTTACTGGAAAAGGTCATTACAGCCATCGCATCGCGTTCGGCCCCGATGGTAAAATGTTCATCACATCCGGAGACCGCCAGAAACTTACACCGGCCCAAAATTTTAACGGCCATCTTGGCAAGGTGCTACGCTTAAACGACGACGGAACGGTGCCCAGTGACAATCCGTGGCAGGATCGTGGTGAGATTGCCATGCAATTCTGGACCGTTGGTCACCGCAACATGCTGGGTATCGCTTTTGATGCGGACGGACGTCTGTGGGTCCATGAGATGGGTCCGCGTCACGGCGATGAGTTGAATCTGATCATTGCTGGCAAAAATTATGGCTGGCCGATCGTATCGAACGGCGACCACTACTCGGGTATGCCAATCCCAGATCATGACACCCGTCCTGACTTCGAAGCCCCAAGGACGTTTTGGGTGCCCTCCATTGCACCGTCTGGTCTTGTTATTTATGACAGTGAGATGTTTGCCCATTGGAAAGGCAGTGTGGTTATCGGTGGACTTGTATCAAAAGCCCTTATTCGTGTTGAATTAAAAGGGGGCAATGCCGAAGAAGCCGAACGCTTTAAATGGGGTAAGCGCATACGCGAGGTTGAACAGGGACCCGAAGGGGCTTTGTACGTGCTCGAAGACGGTTCCGCTGGTCGTCTTCTAAAGTTGACACCCAGCCGTTAGAAACCGTTACGTCGGGACGGTGCCCGGCCATAGCATTTAATTTAGGTGGGGGAATGGGTCACCTGAAAAATGATCTGACCTATAGCTTATCTTGCCCCTAAAGTTGTCTGGACGATGGGGTCCACCGCCGTCATCTCAACTGAAATTTTACATAAATCTGTCTGGATTTTATATTTACGTCCGCCTGTGATGTATTGAGAATAGTCC
Source organism: Desulfobacterales bacterium (assembly GCA_049698595.1). GTDB lineage: Bacteria > Desulfobacterota > Desulfobacteria > Desulfobacterales > JAFDCJ01 > JAFDCJ01. The sequence continues at coordinate 893 of JBAVYC010001505.1, forward strand.
CAACTTATCATATTGTAGACAATCATTATATTAGTCCACCGGCGCGGGATCACCCGCGTCCGGTGGAACGGCTTGTTCGGCTTTGATTTCTTTCATTTTTATTTTTTCTACACCACGAATCATTTCCTCAAAATTAGTTATGCCTTGGAGATTAAGATCCTGTGGTGTTTTGGGACGCTTAGCTGTTGTTTCATGGCTGTGGATCATAGCTAAAACCCCTAAGACAGCTCTTGTGAACATTTCTCTGCCGGATGATTTGGTAAATAAAGCTTGATGTTTAAGCTCCTTACACCTTTTTTTAATTGTTTCAGTTTCGAAATCTATCGAATCTGATACTCGAGCGAATTCGTTTCTTATTTTTCCAATGATATGCAAATCGTTTTTTGCTTCCTTTGATAATTTTCCCAAAGCAAAGGCAATATTTATACGGGACGAGAATGTTGCTAACGGACCTTGACCATTGAAAAGGTCTTTGATTAATCTTTTGTCATTGACCATATATAAGGCCAACATGTCTTTTAAAGCTTCATCTAGATATGCAGCAGCCATCAAACCAGAATCTCTGTCTGACTTTAGTCTAAATTCATGATTAAATTTAAGAATATCATCTATTTTAGAGTCGAATAAGTCTTTCAATATATCTTTTTTCTTCATTATATGCTCCTATCATTGAATGTGCCATCTTTCCATAATTCTAATGTAGCCGCTTTTCCAATTTCTTTCCACCTCCCAACTAAATATGGTCTGTTTGCGCGAGCTATAATAAAGGAAAATGCGAGGATCGCAAATGCGGGGTAAAGGTTAAATTTGTCTTTTTTCATAACAAACGTGATCTCATAATATTGAAAGCGGATTGAAAGTTTCGGGCCGTATCTTCAATTTTCGAGGGTTTATAACCGAAATCATAAAAGAAGCAGATAACTTGCAAAATCTGCAACCAGAGCAAATTGCATGTTTCATCAGGTTTTCAAAAACAAAAACCCCATCTCCGATACCGGAAACAAGGTCTTATAATCCATCCATATGCTCTTCCTTTTGATTAAAGGTTGAACCCAAATTTTAGAAACAATGACACAGTTTGGATCGAAAATCAAGGGGATGACGGATAGCCTGGTCAGCTTTACCCCTTAGTTGCATAAACAACATGCCAAAGATTAGATAATGAAGGAAAATTAATTTGTGGGATTTACATCAATTCTTCAATTTCCGTTCTGCTGCATATATTCAGGATTGCGTGGTTCCACCAAGTGCTTTAAGTCAACCCAGAATTTGGTCCTTTGTTCCGATT
>JBAVYC010001506.1:0-7656 GCA_049698595.1 Desulfobacterales bacterium
ACTAAGACACGAAGGCCCAAAGAAATGGAATATGGTAATAGCTCACCGCAGAGATCGCAAAGATCACTGAGAAAATCATAATATAATTAAATAGATGAATTTAAGGAAAATTTTTGGATAAATCAAAAGAAACGTTATTTTTTATTTAAAATCTCTGCGGTTGGCTGTACTATTGCAAATTTTCCTATCATGCGGGATTTTGGGTTAATCTTCTATGTCGTTGTGATCGTTAAATATTTCATCAGGCACGATTTGAATCTTTAACATGCACCTGCTGCCGGTCTTGAATAGAGTCCAAATCATGCACAATATTGGGATACTTACTAATTTCCATCCCTGATCAGGGAATATAGATTTCATAAATAAGGAAATTTCATGGGATTACCTGCCTAATGTATACTGCCTTCTATAAATTAAGAGAAACGCCTTTCAGTCAGGCGGTAAATCCAAAATTTACCTGGCTGAGCGAGAAACAGTTAAAGACTCTGGCGGCGTTTAAGCAGAAATATATCGATAAAAAAGGGTTCTTTTTGATTACCGGGGATGCCGGCACCGGAAAAACCGCTTTTATTAAAAAACTTTTGGCCGAAATCGAATCCAAAACAATCGTCGCAACGGTGACGGATCCAGATCTTGAAAAACTCGATTTTTTCAACTGGCTGTCATTAGAATTCAATATGAACGTAATGTTTAAGAGCAAAGGGGCTTTTTTAACCCGTTTCAAAAGGTTCTTGCTCGAAGCCTATCAGAAAAATATAAACGTCGCCTTAATCATTGATGATGCCCATAGGATCAACCCGGAACTTATCGAAGAAATATTGACGCTTTCAAACATCGAGCAGGCCGGCAACAAGCTTATGAGCATATTTTTTGTCGGACATTCGGGATTCAATAAACTTTTACAGAAAAAGCAAAACAGCCGGTTAAAACAGAGCATCAACGCTCATTTTCATCTAAATCCTTTAAAAGAAGAGGAAATAGTTCAACTTATCTTATATCGTCTCAAGGCGGCGGGCGCACAGGCTGAAATATTCAGTTCAAGGGCTTATCATGAAATTTATCAATTTTCTGCGGGTTATCCCAGAATGGTGGTCAACATCTGCGATCGGGCAATGATCGCCGGATGCATCAGCACAACCCATATCATTGATGAGAATTTGATAATTGAATGTGGTAAAGATCTTCAAATTGCCGGCATCAAAAGAGAAATAGAAGGTATCGACTATCTTAAGGAGATACCTGAATCCAAGGGCCCTGCACCAAAAGCACCTAAAGAAAAAAATGAAGAAATCAAGAAATCGATCTTAAGTGATTTGAAAATCAGGATCGTCCCAGCGGCCCGATCAGCGATATTACCTGTGTTTTTAGCGATTTTAGTTGTCCTAGCGATATACTTTATATACCAGTTCAAATCATCCCTGCTGTCATGGGCGAGCATTGACCTTGGCAAGGAAAAATCAACCCCAGTGCAAAGTGAACCATCCGCTTCAAATATCTCACAGAAAAAAGAAAAGGTATCTGAAATAAACATGCTAACATCCCCAGCTGAGGATGAAAAATCAATTCAAACAGCGGGAAAACGGGCTGAATTATCCGATGACGGTTACGGGCTGGACAAACTGAAGATTGATGAAGAAGTTATTTTTCCGGACAATCAAAGCGCACTGGCCGCTGATGAGTCTTCAGTTAAACCCACGTTTGTTGACGACGTTTCAGATGTTGATGCTAATAATGAGTCTTTGCAGATCAAAACAGATACTGAAACAACACGTCCATCGGCCTCGGAAAAGAAAATTACCGAGATATTTCCTGAGAAACTGGGTGCCGCTATCGGACAATCACCGATAGAGTTAGCTGGAATTGAAACAGAACAAGAATTAACTGAGAGAGAATTTCAAATGCTATCCCGCCATTTAGCCTTAAAGCTAAAGCTTTCGGGAAAAGAGCGGCAGCAGGCGGATATTCAAGAAGTCCATCTTGAGCCTGAAACCGGAAGGGTGATTGCTGCACCACCGGCGAACTATTTAGAGTCAAGGAAGGATGTTCCAGCGCCACAATCGGTGGCAAAGAAACTATATCTTCCGGAAAAAGAACGGCAGGAAGCGGATATCCAACAAGTCCATCTGGTCCCCAAAACCGGGAAAGTAAATCCGGAAAAAGAACAACAGGAGACTGTTTCCCGGATAGTCCGCTTTGAGCCTGAAATAGAAAAAATAATCGGCACCCAACCGGCGGAAGATTCCAAACCAAGCATAGACGTCGAATCCCAGCAAGCAGCTGTTCAGACCTCCCCGCCGCAGGCCATTGCGGTTAAGTCTGATTTAGACCCCCTATCCAAAACGCCGCAAGAGCCGGGCACCAAAGTGGCCAGCCTGGGGCGAATAGATGAGGAGGACGATCTTCGCAACCGCCTAAACCTGAAAGAGCGATTACAAAGGTTCCTGGAAGTCTATTGTCAGACATACGAAATGAAAGATTTGGATCATTTTTCAACCTTTTTTGCTCGGGATGCCAAGGAAAATGACAAGCCTTTTCATAGTCTGCTGCCTAAATATCGCAAAAATTTTGATGTGATCGAATTCATTAATTACCGGATTGAATTGCAAAAATTTAAATTTGATGACGAACGTGGTACGATAAACATTGAGGGAAGATTTTTTTTAGAATGGCTCCCTGGTGGCAACCGATGGCGGCGGAATTCAGGTAAAATTTTTATGGAGCTGCAGGAATCCGGCCCATCATTCAAAATAAGTCGGCTCGATTATTACGGAGATCAGCAAAACAGAACAGACAGAAGATCAGCGACACCATAATCCCCGATGTTGATTATTCTCCGGATTCTGAAATGTTAGGTAAAATCCCACAGCAGCTGATAGCGAATTCATTACCGTAAATATATTTCGCAGTTTGACAATCCTAGCCGATTCTGCCAAATGAATCCCACAAACGACCCAGGGAGGTCGCCGATGAACCATTGAATTGTGAGGAAAGTCGCCATGGAACAAAAAGGATGCCCGGGATTTCAAGCTGCGGGCGTGAGTTGCGGTTTGAAAAAAAACGGTCGTAAAGATCTCGGACTTATTTATTCAAAGGTTTCGGCGAATGTCGCCGGCGTTTTTACCCAAAACCGCATCCAGGCGGCCCCGGTGCAGTTGGATCGGCAACGAATCACCAGGGGCGTGTGCCGTGCGCTCATCGTAAACAGTGGTAACGCCAACTGCTGCATGGGGGAGCAGGGCATGCGGGCTGCCATGCACATGGCAAGTTATGCGGCTGCCGGCATCGGTGTCGCCGAGGAGGAGGTACTGGTGTCTTCCACCGGAGTTATCGGTGAAACTTTGCCCGTCGAGAAAATTCAAAGCGCCATGCCTGCTTTGGTCGGCGCTTTGCATGGGGAAGGCATCCATGATTTTGCGGAAGCGATCATGACGACGGACACGGTGCCGAAAGTTATCAGCCGCCGCGGAGAACTGGATGGAAAGGTCTTCACTGTCTCAGGTGTGGCCAAAGGGTCCGGCATGATTCGCCCGGATATGGCCACCATGCTGTGTTACGTGATGACCGATATCCAGGCTTCTCCTGAGTTACTGAAAGAAATGCTCAAGACCGGGGTGGATTTGTCGCTTAATCGGATTACGGTGGACGGCGATACCAGCACGAACGACACGGCGCTTTTAATGGCAAACGGTTTGTCCGGTGCCGAGGTCAGCAATGACGCACAAAGGGGCGTTTTTCAGCCTGTTCTGGACGATGTATTGATTTCTCTCGCCAAATGGCTGATCAAAGATGGCGAGGGCGCCACAAAACTCGTTGAGATTGTGGTCACAGGTGCTGATTCGGATCAAGGCGCCCGGAAGATTGCCGACACGGTGGCCCATTCCAACCTTTTCAAGACAGCGCTATTCGGGGAAGACGCCAACTGGGGGCGAATTCTGGCTGCAGCCGGAAGGGCCGGGGTTGCTGTGGATCCTGAAAGAATGGATGTTCGGTTCGGACCCGTGTTGATGGTGCAAGACGGCATGGGTTGCGGTAAAACGGCAGAGGCGGAAGCTACTAAAATACTTAAACAATCTGAATTTGACATCACCATCGACTTGAAATTGGGAAAGGGGCATGCGTCCGTTTTAACCTGCGATTTTTCCATCGATTACGTTAAGATTAACGCTGATTACAGATCATAAACCGGAAATAACAAATTACAAGCACCACCTAATCTTAAAATTGAAACCTCGTTGAATAGTTTACTGGTTGAATGGTTGATTAGGTAAATTATAGTCATAATTTTAGAATGCTACGATTGTTGAAACATGAAGTGTCCAATTATTTTGTAAATATTCGATAAATCTATATTTACAACCTCTTAACCAATCGACGATATCTGGACTTACAATATTCAAATCTTAATTAAGATCAAACGCCAATTGTTTGGTATTTTGAATTTCGGTCATTGTGATTTGTTTGGTATTTGTGATTTGTTATTTGATTTTTTTTTACTGACACCTGAAACCTTCATTTTCCGACAACCTGCCGTCAGATAAAACCCATAAGGGCCTGATCTGAAACCCTCAACCCGCAATTCGAATCACGTAAACCGCGATAAATATCCATGCCATTGATGCGATTGCAAAAATTCCTTTCCACGGCCGGTATCTGCTCCCGCCGCCAGGGAGAGGCGTTCATAAAAGCCGGTCGAGTTAGCGTTAATGGTCAGATTGTTGTCGAGCTGGGCACAAAAATCGATCCGGATAAAGATCAGGTGAGCTTTGACGGCCGGCCGATAAAATATGAACAGCGCCTGGTCTATATCGTACTGAACAAACCGGTGGATTATGTCACGAGTTGCCGTCATCCGGGCGAGAAGATTGTGCTCGAGCTGGTGGATATTGCCCAGCGTGTTTATCCTATCGGCAGACTGGATAAAGATTCCACCGGACTATTGTTGTTAACAAATGACGGCAGATTGCATCACAAGCTTTCCCACCCTTCTTTTGACCATGAGAAAGAATATGACGTCACCGTGGCCAAGCCTATAACCGATGGCGCTTTGCAAAAAATGGCGGCAGGTTTGCCGATGATGGGGAGCAAAACCCGGCCGGCCCGGGTTCAAAGGATAACCGCGCGACAGTTTCGCATCATTTTGAAAGAAGGAAAAAACCGGCAGGTGCGCCGAATGGTCCGCAAGGTTGGAAATCAGGTGAAAATACTTAAGCGAATCCGGGTCGCCGGCATAAAGCTGGGGCGGCTGCCTCCGGGAAAATGGCGTCACCTGACGGAAAAGGAAAAAGAGGCGGTTATAGACCTGCTGTAGAAAGAAATCTCCAATTCGCAGATTGGTTTCCCTTGTTTGGAACCGGTTTGCCCGGTATTGGCTCCCAAGTTTTTTGCTGAATGATTCCGGTATTAATGTTAGAATATTGAACAGATGATTACTTAATACCAGAGATTCAATGCCGGTTAACCCGGTGAAAGGTGATTGAGCTTTGATAACATTTGACTCGTTAGAGGCCAGAAGAAATAAAATTGCCGTTGTCGGACTGGGATATGTCGGCTTGCCGTTGGCAGTTCAACTATCAGCGTATTTTGAGGTTGTCGGATTTGATTTGAAGACTGAAAGAATTCAAGAGCTTCAATCAGGCTTCGATCGTACACTGGAGGTCCCGGACAGTCAACTCGGCAAAGCCGGATTGGTCTATACGGATAAACCGGATGACCTTGCGGACTGCCGTCTTTTAATTGTAGCCGTTCCGACACCCATTGATGAATCCCGGATTCCCGATTTGGGCCCGTTGCGGGGAGCTTCGAAAACGGTCGGGCGGCATTTGCAAAAGGGATCCTGCGTTGTTTATGAATCCACGGTTTATCCGGGCGCGACAGAGGAAGTCTGCATCCCGATCCTTGAGGTAGAATCCGGTTTGAAGTTTGAACAGGATTTTGCGGTTGGATATTCTCCGGAACGGATCAATCCGGGCGATAAGGTTCACACTCTGGATAAGATCATGAAGATCGTATCCGGTTCGGATGCGGCGACCTGCGATCTACTGGCTAAGGTCTACGGTAAGGTCGTCAAAGCCGGTATACACAAAGCAGGGTCCATAAAAGTGGCGGAGGCCGCCAAGGTTATCGAGAATACCCAGCGAGATTTGAATATCGCCCTGATGAACGAGCTGGCCAAGATATTCGACATCTGCGGGATCGACACCCAGGAAGTTCTCGCAGCGGCGGGTACCAAGTGGAATTTTCTGCCCTTCAAGCCTGGTCTGGTGGGCGGCCATTGTATTGGCGTTGATCCCTATTACTTAACGTTTAAAGCCGAAGCTTTGGGGTATCATCCCGAAATGATTCTGGCTGGACGGCGGATCAACGACGGCATGGGTAAACATGTTGCCGAGCGGGCGGTGAAAATGCTCATTAAAGCCGGGAAACAGGTCCGGGGGGCAAGGGTGGCCATTCTCGGAATCACTTTCAAAGAGGATGTTCCCGATTTGCGCAACACCAAGGTCATCGATATTATCAGCGAACTGAAAGATTATGGTGTGGACGTTTTAATTAACGATCCTTTAGCGGACCTGGGCGAGGCCCGGCAATATTACGGAGTAGATTTGCAACCCCTGGATGCGATGAAAGATGCGGATGCCGTTATTCTGGCCGTCATGCACAAGACCTACAGAGAAATCGGATTGGCGGGAATCTCAGGGATGTGTAACGGCAGCAAGGCGCTGGTCATCGATGTCAAAGGATGTTTCAGTCCACAGGCGGCGCAAGAACTGGGCATCACTTATTGGCGCCTTTAATTAAATTTTAAATTGCACTGGCACCGCCGTCGACCATTAAGGTCTGGCCGGTAATAAAATCGGATGCCTGGGAACATAAAAATAAAACCGGTAGCGCTACATCGGCAGGTTCGGCGATTCTTCCGGCCGGAATTGCTTTGACGATTTGTTCATAAAATTCACTGTTGGACCAGAATGGTTCACTGAATTTGGTTCTGACCATACCGGGGGCCACCGCATTGACCTGGATGTTGAAGGCTGCCAGTTCCTGTGCCAGGACTTTGGTCATCATTTCGATGCCTGCCTTGGCCACGCCGTAAATTCCCATAAACGGTGCGGACCGTCTGGCGGCTATTGAGGATATGCTCACAATTTTGCCTTTTCCGCGTTCCCGCATGATCTGGCCGGCTTTGCGGGAGCATAGAAATGTACCGTTTAAATTGCTGTCGATAATTTTAGTCCACAATCCGGGGTCGGCATCGACCACACCGGTAGCGATGTTCATGCCCACGTTATTGATGAGCCCGTCAATGCTGCCGAATGTTTCGATCGTCATATCGAAGAGCTTGTCGACTTCCTCACTTTTGGCGATATGCGCCTGAACGGTTTTTAGCCGATCTCCGGCATCGAGCTCTTTGGCGGCCGCATCAAGGCCCTCCTGTTTGCGGCCGCAAATGACCACTTTTGCTTTTTGATTCAGCAACATTCCGGCGATTTCCAGTCCAATGCCCCTGCTGCCACCGGTAACCAAAAATATCTTTTCTTCCAGGTTAAACGCCAAATTTGCCATTGCTGCCCCTTCTTTATCCTGGTTTTGTTTGAAATCCCTCTTTCGATACCAATTCCGGAACAAATTTTCAATGATAATTACCTTAAATTTGAGTTG
>JBAVYC010001507.1:0-1509 GCA_049698595.1 Desulfobacterales bacterium
TCCGCCGGTTTCCCCGGCAATGCAGCGCTCTGCTGGATCGATGATCTCGTTGAGGAGGCCATCCGGGAGAAGCGTCTGCCGGGCGCCGTGATTCTCATAGGTCAAAACGAGCGTATTTTATATCGCAAGGCTTTCGGCCATCGCGCGCTGGTGCCCGACCTTGAGCCCATGACAGTCGATACGGTATTCGACCTTGCATCCCTCACCAAAGTCGTTGTCACGGCCACCAGCATTATGATGCTGGTCGAAGCCGGCCGGATCTCTCTGGAAGATCCGGTAACCGTTTACATTCCTTCATTCAAGCGGCACGGCAAGTCGGAAATTACCGTGCGGCATCTCCTGACCCACATGTCCGGCTTGAGATCCGGCATCAATCCGGCGCGGCGCTGGAAAGGATATCGCGCTGCAATAGAGCAGATTGTAAATGATGTGCCGCTGACACCACCCGGTGAGCGTATCGTATACAGCGACGTCAATTTTATTTTGCTGGGTGAAATCGTTCAAAGGGTGAGTGGCATGCCTCTCGATCAGTTTGCACAGGAGCATATATTTAAGCCCTTGGGGATGCACGACAGCATGTATCATCCCGGGCCAAAAATGCACTCTCGGATTGCACCGACCGACCGCTGCCGGAAGAGCGCGCGACCTTGCGGAGGCCCGGATAGCAAGATGCTCCGCGGATTGGTTCACGATCCATCCGCCCGCCGTATGGGGGGTAGTCCGGGTCACGCCGGCCTCTTCAGCACGGCGGATGATCTTTCAATTTTCTGCCGGATGTTGTTGGGGGGCGGCACATCCGGGTCAGCCCGGATATTATCTCCGGCAACCCTGGCCGCCATGATGTCGCCATCAACACCCCTGAATAAAGGCCATCTTCGCGGTCTCGGCTGGAGCCTGGACACGACCTTTAATGAACGCAGAGAAAAGCGTTCATCCCTGCCGATCGACCACTCCGGTTTTACCGGCACCAAACTCTGGCTGGATATCGAGACCGGCCTGTATATCGTGTTTCTTTCCAACCGGCTTCATCCGGACGGGAAAGGAGACGTATTCGATCTGCGCGAGCAGATTATCACGATTGCCGTCAGTGTGGCGGCCGATCAGGCCACACCGGCAGAGTTGTCCGCCAAGGCTGATACCCCAAACCTGCGGTCGCTGAATTTGTCGACGGGAAAAAATCAGCCTCGCGCGCAAGTCCTGAGCGGCCTGGATGTCCTGCGGGCCGAAGCCTTCAATCGGATGCGGGGCCAGAAAATCGGCCTGCTTACGAACCAGACCGGCCAGGCTCGCGACGGTGTCAGCGCCATCGATTTATTAGAGGGGGCCGGCAATCTTGAGTTAATTGCTCTGTTCAGCCCGGAACACGGCATTCGCGGCATCCATGACGATCGCGTGGCCTCTGCGCGAAATAAAAAAACCGGACGGGTGATCCACTCACTTTATGGGAAGCACCTGCGGCCGTCGCCTGAAATGCTGGCGGGAATTGACACCGTCGTGATCGATTTGCAG
>JBAVYC010001508.1:0-1543 GCA_049698595.1 Desulfobacterales bacterium
CGTACCACAAAAGTAAAAAAGTCAGGGGAGAGCATCAATCCTCGACTTTTTTTATTTCAACTTCTTCGTAAAAAATCAATCTTGACATTAAAACCTGTTTTGATTATGCGGATATTCATCAGGAAACGTCAAATTTGGGTCTCAACATGTTGCGCTATAGCTGAAGCCGATACATAATTCACAATTTTCGGTTTATCCGCGTTGATAAAGCAAATTTTAATTTCTTTCGGGATAGAGGTGAGGGAAGATGAGGTCGAGGATGTACTCTGCAAGCCCGGGGAGGATCGGCCGGGTAAAGAAAATTCTCGAATTGCTATCGGGCAAACGAAAGCAGGTCGATATCTCCGAGTGATTTACGTTCCGGATCCTGAACCCGATAGTGTATTCGTCATTACTGGATACGAATTAAAAGGAAAACCCCTTAAAGCTTATCGGCGTCGAAGCCGAAGGAGAAAACTATGAAGAAACAAAGTAGGTTTCCAAAAGGGTGGGATGAGGATCGTGTCAACCGTGTTCTCGATCATTACGAAAACCAGACTGAGGATGAAGCGGTTGCCGAAGATGAGGCTGCTAGGGAAGATAATGAAAATTTTAAATGTCGTTAATGAAGAAGATATGGACGTAAATGACGACAATTTAAAAAAATATTTTGATTATTTGAATGACCATCTTGATTTTTCTGATTTGGTTACCGGTATGGAGGATTTCAGATGGGAAGAATACTATGTTTTTGGACCAGGAGACCAAAAGGAATATGAAAAACTAAAGAAGAAAAATCCCTCGTACACCGACCATTACCAGATTCTTAGCCTTGAAGAATAAGGAAAACCAATGGATTCCAATATCAAACAAGAAAAATGCGAATTTTGTGGCCAACATGTGCCGAGGTACAGCACGATTTACGTGGCACCAGAAAAGGAATATCTCTGTTCCTGTCTAACATGTTTCAATAAACGGATGGCTGAATACAGTGGCACTGATTTGGAACATGTCGATTTTGAACCTATCATTTTAAAAGATAATCGAGGAGTTAAGCATGAATTCCATTTCACAATACGACATCTTGGTGACCGAGTTGGTATTGACTCATTTGAAATCAAGGATGGTCATCGTGGCGGTTATGAATTCAGTTTGATCGGTGACATTGATAAAGAAATTTTTGATTTATTTATAAAACTGTTTGAACGCATGCGGAGAGTATTGAACAGAAACCATTTAGAATGGGACAGTAATAACAATAGCTGGCAGGTTTCAAAAGACGATGTTGTCCGAGCCAGAATCAGCTCTGATCTTGAAACTGATGAAGATTATGGACATCCCCCGCTAATTGTAATTGATGGTAAAGAATTCAGATGGGATGAATTTGGACGGATGCTGATGACATATGAAGGATTCCATTTTAAACTGGAACTTTTTGATAGAAGCGAGGAAATGCCTTGAACAGCTTTGCCCTATGTGACACAGTTAGCAAATTTCTTCACCGAGTCAATTTTATGCAGTAACGTGCTGAGGACGACGCGCCGGAATCCCGGTTAGCATTCCA
>JBAVYC010001509.1:0-1504 GCA_049698595.1 Desulfobacterales bacterium
CTTTTAACACGATAAACGATGCAATTTGCATTCAAGACCATAATTGTAACATTATCCTGGCCAACCGGGCCGCAGAGCAATCCTTCGGCCCGCCCCTTTTGGAATTTTTAAAGCAGCGCTGCGGCAAACAGTACGGCGAAAATAACGATTCTTTTTCCGGGAATGACCCAAGGATGATAGAAGGGGGTTCGACGGAAGAAATATTTCATCCCGCCCTGAATCGATATCTTGAAATTAAAACGCTGCCTCAATTCGATGAAAATAGCCACCTGAAAAGAGTTGTTCAGGTCGTCAGAGATATCACAGAGTACAAGAATTCAGAAAAAGAACACCGGATGTTACAGGAACAATTGGTTCAGGCCCAGAAAATGGAGGCGATCGGCACTCTGGCCGGGGGTATCGCCCACGATTTTAACAATATATTGGCAGCCGTAATGGGTTATACAGAATTGACGTTGCTGTCCCTCCCTGAAAAAAGTCAGCTGGCGGATCAACTGAACCATGTACTCAAAGCCAGCATGCGAGCAAAAGATTTGGTAGAACAAATCCTGACCTTCAGTCGCCAGACTGCTCAGAATTTCCTGCCGCAACCCATCCAAATCGGGCTGATCATAAGAGAAGCGTTGAAACTTATCCAATCGACCTTCCCCAGCACCATCCAGCTCAAACTGAAAATTGCCAGCAAAGGCAAGGTGGTTATCGACCCAAGCCAGATGCATCAAATTACCATGAACCTCTGTACAAATGCGAACCACGCCATGCAAAAAAAAGGCGGTATCTTGACTGTAGCGCTGACCGATATAAACATCGATCCGCAGGCTGAGATTCTCGACCATGATCCGGATTTACAGCCGGGTCCTTACATAAGGCTGGCAGTTAAAGACACGGGACACGGCATGGCGCCGAAGATTGCGAAACGTATTTTCGAACCTTACTTTACGACCAAGGAAAAAGATGTCGGCACCGGACTCGGACTGGCCATGGTTCACGGAATCACAAAAAATTGCGGCGGAACCGTATTATTACAAAGTAAAATTGGGAAAGGTACGGCTTTTTATGTATATCTCCCTCGTTCGGATTCGGACCAGGCCCTGAAAGACACAGGCGAAAGCACGGCGGTTCAATCCCCGCCTACCGGAGCCGAACGGATCCTGTTTGTCGATGATGAGCCGGAGCTGGTAGTTCTCGGCCGGCAAATGCTGGAGCACCTGGGCTATCAGGTCGTCACAGAAAACAACGGTATTGACGCTCTGAAGAAATTCAGAGAAAAACCGAATCACTTTGATATCGTTGTAACGGACATGACCATGCCGAAGATGACGGGTGAAAGACTGGCCCGGGAGCTCATAAGCATCCGCCCGGAAATTCCCATTATCCTGTGCACGGGTTTCAGCGAACAAATAAATGAACAAAAAGCTAAGGCTATCGGCGTCAAAGCCTTTTTAATGAAACCACTGACGTTAGGTCGCCTTGCCGAGACCGTCAGGGCTGTAATGAACTAATA
>JBAVYC010001510.1:0-4332 GCA_049698595.1 Desulfobacterales bacterium
TGCAGGGTATGAATCGTTGCATACTTTTGAAAGTATCGCTCAATGAAACCTTTGGCTTCCGTTTTCGAGGTGTGTGTGATCAAAGACAAGCGTTCAGGGCCCATGCGGTAAATCAGTCCAAAATTAACTTCTTTGGCCTTGGCGCGCATCTCCCGGGTGACTCTATCTTCGGGAACTTCAAAAATAGTCGCTGCCGTGATGGCATGAATATCGAGGTTTTGACGATAAGCGGCCATAAACGTCGGATCCTTTGAAAAATGAGCGACAACCCGGAGCTCAATTTGACTGTAATCCGCTGAAACCAGCACATGATTACTGTCTGAGGGAACAAACACATTCCGGATTCGTCGTCCCTCCTCAGTACGTATGGGGATATTCTGCAGATTTGGATTATCCGAAGCCAATCTCCCGGTGGCAGCGACGGTTTGCCTGAATGATGAGTGGATACGGTTGCTGTCCGGGTTCACAAATGCAGGCAGTTGATCCACATACGTATTTTTCAACTTATTCAGTTCCCGATATTGCAGGATCAGCCCAGGCAATGGATGCGCCTGCATCTTCTCCAGCGTCTCTTCATCTGTGGACATCTTATTGCCCAACTTAATTTTTTTGGGTTTGACCTTGCATTGCTTATGAATTTCCAGCTTGTCATATAGTATAGATTGCAGTTCGATGATTGAATTAATATTAAATTTTTCCTCAGCGACTTCATAAATCCGGTCACTCAATACTACCAAACGCTTTTCAAATTCTTTGGAGATAATCTCCAGGCCGGCGACATCGATGCGCACCCCATTCTGTTCGATTGTCGACAGCACTTCGGCTGTTGGCATCTCAACATATTGATAGGTCCTCAGCATGTGAGTCTGCTTCAACTGTTTTAGCAAATGGGTGGCCAGCTGACCCATCACGCCCGTATTTTCACAATAAGCCAGATAATAATTCGATTTTGATTCAATAACCTGTTGTTCTTCTGATGGCTTTTGCTTTTTAGTGTGGATAAAATAGTGTGGTAAATAGTGCAATTGACGGGAAATTATCGCTTCCAGGCTAAAATCCCTTTGATTTGATTCAACCAGATGGGCGGCAAGCTTGACATCCACAATAGCCTTGCCCGTGCGTATGCCACGTGGGGAAAGCAGCTGCAGGAGATGTTTCCAGTTGTAAACGATTTTTTGAATTTCTGCGGATGCCAACAACAACCCTAATTTTTCAAAGATCAAGGATTGATGTTGCGCGAATTCAGGGTCATCAAGTGACACGAACCACGCCTGGGCGGCGTCCACCGCAAACACCAGACCTTCAATTTCACCGCCGATAAAGCAATCCCCTTTCTTGATAACATCCAGGGAAATGCGCTTCATTTGCTCTGCTGACTGGATGAGCGATTTAAACCGATCGATGGAATCCACGAGATTCGGCTTTATTTTATCCACCTGGATTTCCGCTACCGGTTGCTGAGTGGATTCGACATCACTTTTTCCGGATACCAATGAAGCCGGTCTGCCCGCGGAGCTGAGTTTCTTGAGAAAGGACTTGAATTCCAATTCTTCCAGGACCTCGATCAATTGAGAATTGTCGCGTAAACTGCGGTGATCCGTTCTTAACTCATCCAGAGACAATTCCAGAGGTACATTCACATCAATCGTCACAAGCTCTCTGGACAAAAATGCATTTTCGCGATCGTTAATCAGTTTTTCCAGCATTTTATTTTTGGGGAGTTCATCAATATGTTCATACAAATTTGAAATAGAACCATATCGGGTGATCAACTTGACAGCCGTTTTTTCTCCAACTCCCTTCACACCAGGGACATTGTCTGAGGCGTCTCCCATCAAACCCAGAATATCGATCACCTGGTCGGGGCGACATCCAAATTTTTCCTGAACATACTTTAGCCCCAGTTTCTGGTTTTTGTGATTGTACATGCAGTGTTTATCTGTGATCAGCTGCATATAATCCTTATCACTTGTCACCATGGCCCCCGCGATTCCTTTCTCTGAACACATGCGCATCAGGGTGCCGATAATATCATCCGCCTCATACCCGGGAAATGTGATAAAAGGCAGATTAAGTGCTTCGATCAGCTTTGGTAAATAGGGCAGCTGCTCAACCAGATCATCGGGCATCTTCTCGCGGGTGGCCTTATACAAGGGATACTGTTTATGTCGAAATGTGGGTTCGATGGTATCAGAGACCACGGCTAAATAATCCGGTTTCTCCGCATCGATGATCCTCACAATCTGTGAAAAAAAACCGTATATCCCACTGGTGTTGAGCCCTTTGGAATTGATCATGGGACTTCGGATCATCGCAAAAAAATTCCGGTATAGAATCGCCATTGAATCCAGAGCAAACAGTTCGGCCATATATCCTCTTTTTTGCGGTTAGTTTTAACAATCTAGTCAGGATCCGGTCACTGGCCGGATATTTTCTCACCTTGAATGGGATCCAGAGCGAGATTTCTCACGACACAAATCACAGGCGCATGATCAGATGGTTTTGGCTGAGACCGGTTGTCAATATCAATTTTACAACTTTGGCATAATTTGGAAAGACCGGCTGTCACCCAGATCTGGTCGATCCGCATGCCCTCATTTTTCTCAAATCCACGGGTTCTGAAGTCCCACCAACTAAACAATCCCCCTCCTTGATGGAATTTACGGTAAATATCATGCAGCCCCCACTGTTTAAGCTGCTCAATAAAGAGATGTTCTTTGGGATGAAAACTGACCCTGTTTTTCATTTCTTCTGCTGAAACAACATCGCGCTCATCCGGTGCAATATTTATATCGCCGAGCACCATTACAGGATCGGCAGAAGTAAAGCGGTCAGATAGCTCTGAAAGAAATTTTGCTAAAAATTCGAGTTTATATTGAAATTTAGGTGACTCCTCTGCTTGTCCCTGAGGCACATACACATTGACGATATTGATACCTGCGATACAGGCACTCATCAAGCGCTTATTTTCAACATCGTAGCCGTCTTTAAACCCATATTGAACTTCGGCTATTGGCAATTTACTTAGCAACGCCACGCCGTTATAACTCTTTTGTCCTGAAAATACTGCACTATAGCCGGCTTCTCGAATTTCCTGCTCCGGAAACTGGTGGTCTTCCACTTTGGTTTCCTGAAGACAGACAATATCGGGTTGCTGTTCCGTGAGCCACGATAGAATGAGCGGCAAACGGATTCGGATTGAATTAACATTCCAGGTTGCAATCTTGAGCGTTTCTGCCGAAACCTGCTCTTTTAACTGAATTCGGTCATCAGGCAACAGGCACGCACTATTGGCGTAAATAATTGTCTCCGGCGGGTCCAGAATTCCGCCCCAGGACCGTTCAACTAAAAGACGATTACTGCGCCACCATGCGTACAATTGTGAAACGGTTGCTTGATGAAACGATTCTGCCAGATTGCTTGAGAGTTCTGAAACCGTTACGCCGGATTTCACTATGGCCAGGATTTCGTTCGGATCCATGAATAGGTCTCGCTGCTGTCTAGCGTTAATTGGTTACTATCAGTCGGTGCATCCTCATCGAAGGATTTGTGTCATTTTCCGAATGATCGGAGACGGAAATTTTTTTGCCATCTCAATCAGCGCGACCTGGTCTAGACCTTCCAGCTCCAGTTCATCGGCAACAGGAAGATTACCCCGGTAATATAAGGTATCGAGCAGTGCTTTTTCCGGTGTCGCCATATAAAAGCCCTTGTGCGTCGCATATCCAAAAAACAGTTTGGGTGAAATCTTTGAAAATTCGATGGTGATGCCCTGGTACTCGATTTCACGGCTTTTCCCCACCGAAAAACTTAGTGTGGCGGCAGTACAAATAAAAGGCGCCTGCAAGGTAATACCATGGAAGTTCAATGCCCATTCACAGGTAACATAGGCCGGCGGCCGCAGAAAACAGGCAATTTCTTCTACCCCGGGGAAACCGAAGAAAAAAGAGTTGATATAATTTCCGCGATTGATCCGGTGAATCAGGCCTTTGTTCAATGCACGCGTGAGAAACATGCCGGTGTGCGGCGCAACTTTTTCCGCGTCGGCTTTGCGGAAGAGATTAGGAAGGAGTTTCAAGCGTTTATGTGTCGATTTTTCTTCAAACATTGTTTAAATAATCCCGCAGACCCTCTTTTAAAAGGTTCGCGGTGACTTGCTTGACTGTTTGGATCAAGTACTGATATTTGTTCCGCCGGTATTCCGCCAAAATTCTGCCTGGCAAAAACCGCGGCAAATCTGCTTCTAAAGAGTCAACTATTTCTGAATCAGAGGCTTTATCCTGAAAATAGTCAGGACCTCTGGCAGGGACAAACGCTGTTTTATACATTGAC
>JBAVYC010001511.1:0-3254 GCA_049698595.1 Desulfobacterales bacterium
AAGGCCGACATTGAAAATAAATTAGGACACAGATCTCCACAGATTTCCACAGATATTTGGTTTTTTGTAGCTATTAATATCCTGGTAATCCGTGTTCATCCGTGTCCCCAAAATGGAAATTCCTATACTTTAAAAGTATATATCCTCACCGCAGAAAAGCAAACACCGCGGAGTAAATTTCTCTTAATCGCTTTTTTTAAGTGGTACGACGCGGCATAAACGAAAGCCGAACCCTCCAATGTAACGGCGGATAAGAGTGAGCTAAATTGCTTAAAATTAAGAAAATGCCACGTTCCATATCTATTTTTAAAACGGAGTTGAAATTGCGCATTTCGGGCGGGTGCCGGCTTATTTCCGAATGTTTCCCGACCGGATGCGTTCGAGTGCGGTCTCGATGGGGTGCGGGTCGATATGCCGCATGAGAGCGCCGATGTACTGAATCTGCCTGCGCCGGGCGCCATGGCTCCTTATCTTACGTGCCAATTCGATGGCCGCCAGAAGCTCATCCGGCAGCGCCAGGGTTTCAAGCTGGCCAGTCGAAAGGGCGACCAGCTGTTTCCCCAGGCGCTGAAGGGCCCGGGCTTCATTTTTTTTGCGGGTTCTGCTTTTATAATCCGGATCCATTTTGCAGACCTCCCCCTGCCGGTTCCCGGCAGTTGCATAAAAACAGGACAAGCTATGGAAAAAAATTACACCGGGGCTTAGCCAACACCAATACCCGTTAAGATCTTCCTGCGGCGGCGCGCTCACGTTCTTTTGATCGCAGAACGGACTTGCCCACAATTCAGTTGATTTTGCCCCCAAACTCCTGCATTATTTGCCCTGGTACGGTAGCGGCAGGATTCACCCAGACCCATCATAGCTAATACTGCATAAGGTTCGAAATGATCAAGCAATATCTCGACCGTTCTTTGCGGCTCCGATTGAAACGAAAGCGGTAAAAATGCCATCAGCCAAATGGGTTAAACGTCTTAGAAGAGAAAAACGGCCGGCGACGGTATATCAGTATCAGGAGGATTCCCGTTATTTTGCCCAGATCGCCGACAGCTTAAAAGACGCCGGTGCGAAAGAGCTGGCTGAACTGGGCGCCGAAGATGTCAGGCCGGAATTCAGCGGAATTCATTTCAGGGCGCACAAATCAACCCTGTATCGAATTAATTATCTGACCCGGCTTCTTTCACGGTGCCTGGCACCGTTAATATCATGCGCTTGTCATGATACCGATACGCTGTATCAGAAGGCCAAAAAGATCGAGTGGCAGGATTTTTTTGCGGAAGGCAATACCTTTGCCGTATCGGGGAATGTTTCCGGCAGCGCAATTTCGCATTCAAAGTACGCTGCCCTCCGACTTAAAGATGCGGTGGTCGACTATTTCAGAGAAAAAACCGGTCAGCGTCCGGATGTGTCGGTCAGGAATCCGGATATCCTGCTGAACCTTCATATCAGAAACGATAGGGCCGTAATAAGCCTCGACACCTCGGGCAGCGCGCTTCACCGCAGAGGATACAGAGAGGAGACCGTATCGGCGCCGATGCAGGAAACTGTCGCCGCCGCGATTATCCGATTTAGCGAATGGGACGGTTCTGTTCCTTTATATGATCCTTTGTGCGGTTCGGGAACCCTTTTGTGTGAGGCACTCATGCGGTACAGCAATATTCCTGCCGGTGTTTTCAGGAATCGATTCGGTTTTGAATTTCTGCCCGACTTTGACAGCGCTGTCTGGCAGCAAGTAAAAAAAGAGGCCGATGGGCGCATCCGGGAACTGCCCAAAGGGCTGATTGCGGGCAGTGATGTGTCCGCGCAGGCTGTCAATGCGGCGCGGACAAACCTGATGGGACTTCATTACGGAAATAACGTCAGCGTTGCAAGGGCGGACTTCAGAAAGCTGTCCGCCCTTGAAGGGCATGTAATTGTAACCAACCCGCCCTATGGCATCCGGCTGGGGGCAGACGAAAACCTTGAAATGTTTTATAAATATCTCGGTGATTTTCTGAAACAGAAATGCAACGGTTCGGCCGCTTTTGTATATTTCGGCGCACGCGAGTATATCAAAAAAATCGGGCTGAAAGCCTCGTGGAAAAAACCGATCAAGGCCGGCGGGCTTGACGGCCGGCTGGTAAAATACGAGATTTACTGAGAACATTATCCTATTTTTAAGTTTTCATAAAAAATGCCGATATTTAAGCTGTTCCCTGGAAAAACAGTTCTGTAAATTGCAGGCTCCGTTAATGTTGAGAAATTAGATCAAGGAATGGAATATGAAAACATCTGCCAAAGAAAAAAATTCCGAAAAAAGAGACGATCCCAGAATAAAATATTCGGGACATGTTTTCTTTACTACAAAAGACGGTTTTTACGAAGGCAACTTAAAGAATTACAGCGAGCATGGTCTATTCATTAGGACATTTGATATTCTACCATTGGGATCAACAGTTACAATCGCACTGCCTTATTTGGATGGATTTGTTAAACGTCGTGGCCAGGTTGTACGGGCTGATAAAAATGGGTTTGGCGTAGAGCTTTTCAGGGAGGAGAGTGAGCCATTTCAAAAAGTCAGCCCGCGCGCGATGAAGATAAGGTGAAATCGCGGCACCCATATTTGATTTTACAATGCGGCAAAATGCCGCAGGGATGCCGTATGGTCAAAGGTATTGGAGACAGCCAGGTGAGCATCACTGACCTTTTTTAAATTAAAGATTTTTTGTTCTTCCGTTTCCCTGACACGTCCCTTGTGCTTTTTGTGGTTTTTCCAAAGCGACACCCACAGACAAATCAAAAACAGCAAAAAGCAGCAAAATTAAAACCGCTATAAAAAAACTTCGATGCTCATCATAAACCCTTTTATTTATTCTTTTTTTCGCGCTTGGCCTGTTTCTTCTCTTTAGCTGTTTTCTGGGGTTTTTTCTTTTCGACTTTTTTTGTATCTCTTCCTTTTGACATCTGATTTACCTCCGGCAAATTTTCATAAAAACTACTAATTACGCTGTTACCTGTTTACTATATGTACCTGAAAAAGCAATGTCAAAGTTGCACACCCAACACTCCTCGATTTGAAGCGCAGGAAAGCGATGGAATTGAGTGTCGTGCGAACGAAACGTTGTAAAGTCTGACGGGTTTTATTATGATAGAACTTAGCTCCGCTTCGCTCCGCAATTGGAATGATGGAATCATGGGTTCTGGAATATTGGAGTGGTGGATTTAGAGTATCAAAACGAATATAATTGTATTGATTTTCTCGTAATACTGGCATATTT
>JBAVYC010001512.1:0-3049 GCA_049698595.1 Desulfobacterales bacterium
ATACATGACACGGATACACATCATGACAAAATAATCCGAAGCGATCCACGGCACCGCGACCAATAACGCCAGGGACGCCAGCACTAGGATTGTTTTAGGTATGTGGGAGAATGGCATCGGATTACGCCTTGGCGCCAAACAGCCCATGTGGCCTGATCGAGAGGATAATGGCCACGGGCAAAAACAGTATGAACAACGAAAATTCAGGAATATAGGCGGTTGCAAAACTATAGACCAAACCGGTTATCAACGCACCCACGATGGTGCCCCCCAAGCTGCCCATACCGCCGATAATGATCACGATTAGAGTTAAGGTCAGAATGCGCCAGTCTTCGCCCACCACCAACATCATGAAAGTTCCGCCCACAACGCCGGAAACACCGGCCAAAAAGCCGGAAAGGCAAAAAACGATCGTAAACAGCCGCCGGACATTAATTCCTAAAGCGGACACCATCTCGAAATTATCGACACCGGCCCGGATGGTAATCCCAAGATTGGTTTTCTTGAGGAAAAGCCACAGGGCAGCGATGATCAAAATAGCCAAACCCAACATAAAAATCCGAAATATGGGATACACCATATCGATCAAAGGTATGGTCCAGACGCCGCTCAGCATCGCGGGGATTTCAATGGTTTTGGGGTACCCGCCCCAGATGACCAGAACCAGATCACCGATGATAATGGCGACAGACAGCGAAATCAGTGTCTCTATCAAATCATTACCGCGGGCCCATCGCAGGAGGTACTTTTCCTCCAACAAGGCTAGGACAGCCATGACAGCGCCGCCCGCGAGCATGGCCAAAAGCCAGCTCCCGGTGACTTTGATCACCGACACGCCGATGAAGCCACCGGCCATATAAAACGCACCATGGGTCAAGTTGACAACCCGCATCAGGCTAAAAGACAATGTCAGCCCGCTGGCTGTGATGAACAGCAGTGCTGCGAGTGTCAGGCCGTTAAGTAATGACATGATGACGAGGAGCGACATCGAATCCCTTTTTAGCATTCCTTGAACTGAGCGGCACCAAGAGCATCGAAATTACAGATTTTACAGGTATCCAGCAGTGAATTAAAACGATCGCGGCTGGAAGCCGCTCCCACAAAATCCAATACACTTGTTCTTGCCAGATAACTGGGCTCTATTTTTCGATTACGAGAACGAGGACAAGAAATAACCTACTTGGCATTTCAGGTATTTGCCACTGGGTCTCTGCTCACAAGCTGCCTCGGTGAGGCCACTTTTCCCCATTGTGGTCTCGGAAAAAGTATAGATCCTTTGCGGATTGCCTCGCGAACATCATCAAGGTTGTATGCATCTTCAAGGTAGGTTCTCAATATCATCTAAATCCTTGTGTCGTCCACTCGCTTTCTTATTGATCTTCAATTGTTTCAAACTAATTATATTTACTTCTATTCCATCTATTTCATCAACTACTCTTTGTCGAAAGCATTCATCAAAGTTAACACCTGAAATTGTGGTTAATATTTCAATTCGCATGGGAGCAATACCCATGCGCACAATACTGTTCTCTCTAAGGAAGAGTTCTTTTGAGAGCTCGAGGGTATCAAAACCAAATTCCCTTAAAGCTAATACCATTTGCTCTGCAGTTTTTGGAGCTATTGCTATCCAAATATCCATACCATTTGTTGCTCGTGGATATCAATGATAACCAACCGCATATCCACCAATCAGCAAATATTGGATACTTTTACCCTTCAGTAAATTCAAGAATTCTTTGAAGTCTGGAGGTAGCACTATGTCCATAATTAATCCTTCTTAATACTTCGATATGTTGCATTCTTTCAATTGGATTCCTATGCAACCAATAATCCTTGTCATCTGATTTATCGGACAATGACACGACTGAGAAGGATTTTTTGTCCATTTTTATATCTATTAATTCTTTATCCATATCTTTCACTTTCGTTGGTATTGGCTTTGTCCCTGGATGAACTGCAGGCCACTAAACTTTGAGAACCCAATACTTTTTCGGAAGCCGCCTATCTTTTCCTGTAAGCTCAAACCAGCAGATATTATTCTTATCTTCAATTGGTAGGCAGCTGAGGTTATATAATTCGAGTATCACAATGATTCAAGGGCTGTCAAATGTTGGATTACCCCAACGTTGCAAAAGTCGGAGGGCTTCAGAGTCAAGGTGTAAAGGGTGAAGTTGTAGTCACTTTACCGCGATCCCTTTACAACGCAGGATCTGAAGTCCTCCGACTTTCCCGAAGGGTAAACAATATGCCAAAATCAACCCATCCTTCGAATTCACTCTATGGGATATTCAAAAAAGAGCATATAATTAATATTTTGGCCGTAATAACAGTTTATTAACTGATTTTGCCATATTGTTTATGCAACTAAGGGGATTACTTGGCCACGGCCATAACCTCCAACAATTGTTCGAATGCAACCCATGCAAATTCATCATCATTAATGTGCGCATCAACCTCGATGATGGGAATGTCCGGTCGTAGTTTTCGTTTCAGTTCCGTCAAAAATATCGGGTTGCCTTCCGGATTCCACAATGCAAGGCCTTCTTTATCCTGAGAGCAGAAACCTTTAGCCGGATACAGGAATTTAATCTTGCCTTTAGCTTTATTTAATTTCTCGGCAAAAGTGGCCGCGATGGTTTTCAATTCTTCCCTGGTTGTGCTTATCAGGGTAATATTCGGATTGTGGAAGTATTTTTGGCGGTCATCATATCTTGGCAGCAGCGCTTCTTCTCGACTCAATACGATGATGTTGGCCGCTCCGGGTGTTACCACAGTCGGGATTTTATTTTCAATTGCGGCTTCCATTCTGCCGGCTTTGGCGACATGTAAGCCGCCAAAATTATTGGCAGCCAGTTCGTTGGTTGAGAAGTCCAGCACACCGGCGAAATAGCCTTCAGCGGCTAAGGTATCCATGCAGTCTCCGCCGGTTCCGTTGGCATGAAAGGTCAGCACCTCATAGCCTCGTTTTTCGAGCTCGGGCTTTATGACGCTCATAATGGGTTTGGTAGTTGTCCCCAGCATGCTGATGCCGATACTTTTTATTTTTTTC
>JBAVYC010001513.1:0-2170 GCA_049698595.1 Desulfobacterales bacterium
AAAAAAAAATAAAAATGTGATTTGCGTTTTTAAAGTTCTGAACATGGTAATGCGGAATATCTGAATTATCTAAACTTATCAAGCATACAAATCAGATGAATTTATAATATTAAGACAATACATCATTAGACTAAAAAGGTTTACCCCTTAGTTGCAACGTTGGGGTTTACTTCCCTTAATCTTGGCTTAAAGCATCCGCCGCTCCTAATGCTATGATATTTTTTGCCGATAAAAAGAATTATAAGATCGTCACGTCATCAAAATTACTGCACTTTTAAAGTGATCCGGTCGTGGTTAATTGACATCTATGTCTTCTCAACGAAAAAATTTTTATGCCTATCTTTCTCTTTTTCTCTTTGCACTGCTTCTGAGAAGTCTCTACTTATTGGAAATTAAGGATGTTGGCGCGTTTTCTCTGCTGCTGGGCGATGCGAAAAGCTACGCCAATTGGGCCCGGGATATATCCGGCGGAAATTGGCTGGGAAACAAGGTTTTTTACCAGGCGCCGATGTACCCCTATTTTTTAGCGGCAAATTATTTCGTGTTCGGCGACAATCCTTTTATCATCCGGCTCATCCAAATAGTTTTTGGGGCAACCGCCTGTTTGCTCATTGCCAGGGCCGGACGACATTTTTTCTCGAATCAGGTAGGCCTTCTTTCCGGATTCATTTTAGCAATTTATCCGACCGCGATTTATTTTGATGGCATAATTCAGAAGGCTGTGCTGAATCTTTTTTTTATGACCCTTTTGCTTTTTTTATTGGGGAAAAACCATCGACAACCCAGTGGGAAATTGTGGTTTGGATGCGGCCTGGTTCTGGCCTGTTTGGGATTAACCCGTGAAAACGCTTTGATTCTCGCCGTGCCGATTGGCCTGTGGCTCATCAGTCGGTTCCGGGGTGAAGATAGAAAAAAATGGATTGTTTGGTCCTGTTTGTTTTTTCTGGGCCTTTCAATTGTTCTCTTCCCCGTAGCCCTGCGTAACAAAATCGTTGGTGGCGATTTCGCATTAACCACGGCGCAGTTTGGTCCCAATTTTTATATGGGCAATCATCATAACGCCAGTGGGATGTATGAACCCCTGCGGGGGGGACGCGGAAGCTGGAAGTATGAACAACAGGATGCCGTTGCCCTGGCCGAGAAAGCCATCGGGCGCAATCTGAGTCCCAATGAAGTCTCCCGCTACTGGACTCAAAAAACGTTGGCTGAAATTCTGTCAAATCCCGCGGATTGGGCATATCTCATGGGAAAGAAATGGCTTCTTTTCTGGAATTTCATTGAAAACAGCGATACCGAAAGCCAGTATGCTTATGAGACCTGGTCGGACATCCTGACAGTCCTCGGGAGTTTCCTTCATTTCGGCGTCATCGCTTCCCTGGCGATTTTTGGAATATGCATTACCGCAAAAGATCATCGCCAACTCTGGTTATTGTATCTTTTGGTGATGTTTTATTCCATCAGCGTTACCCTGTTCTTCATCTTTTCCCGCTATCGCTTGCCTTTGGTGCCATTGTTGGTCATGTTTGCGGCTGCCGGAATGGTGCAGGGAATTTTGCTGTTTCGCAAAAAGAGAATAAAAGCATTGACGCTTAGCACCGCTATTGCCCTTGTCAGTGCGATAATATTCAATTGGAAAATTATCCCGCAAGATCAGGAACATTTCCGCGCCCTGTCCCTGGGCAATATGTGTACGGAGTCCCTGGTTGTCGGCAAGACCCAACAGGCGGTAGAATATTGTCTGCAGTCTTTAAAATATGATTCCCGCAAAGTTAAGATTCTCAACAACCTGGGTGCCGCATTAATTGAGGAACGACGCTTTGAAGAAGCCCTGCCGGTGTTGCAAAGGGCCGTTAGGATAAATCCAAATCTTGCAAAAGCCCACTATAATCTAGAAGTGGCCCAGTCACAAATCCGTGCCTCACAAACAGCGCTTCAGCACCTAAGCGATGCCCGCCGCCTGAAACCGAATGGGGCGCCTTAATACCTTAAGCCGGCGACCGGCTGGCTGCGAACGCTTTGGACACCCAAAAATTCGGACGTTAAAAGCGTTCGCCACCATACGGCCCGCTATTTTATTATTCGGTTAAGGCCTTCCTGCTCTGGCCCAGCCTATCGGCCGCAACCAAAGCGCTGTACATATCAAAAGGCGTTACGGTAAACACATGATTGT
>JBAVYC010001514.1:0-1901 GCA_049698595.1 Desulfobacterales bacterium
ATAGAAGGATGCCTAAAGCTCAGACAACGCAAATCGCCGGCGAACTATTTTCTTCGTTCCATCAAGATGAAAAACCAAAATCAGCGGCCACCAGCTGGGGGTATGAGGATGGCCCCTGGAAGGGGCCGGGGCCACCTCTGCTGGGGGCCGCTGATTTATATCAATTCATAAGCCGCCGGCATCGATCAGACACGCACCCATCAAGCAAGCCCTCGCGGTAACGGTAGAACCTTTTAAATTCTCATCCCGATGGATCGGGGTGGCTTATGAATTGAGTTGAAATCTTAAACCACATTAGAATTCATCCCGCCCTGCCCCGTCGAGCCGGGATTTCCACTTCGCTCCAACAAGCAGCGGGAATTCAAATTGAAAGGAGGCATCATGTATGATTTTCTGCTTTCCCCGGAAGAACAGGAACTGAAAACGGAAACGCGCAGATTTGTCCGCGAGGAAATCAGCAGCGATTTTTTGCGCAAAATGGACAATGACGACATTACCTACCCGCGGGAGTTTGTGGAAAAATTGGCGGCCAGGGGGCTGAGGGGCATCCGGTTCCCCAAAAAGTATGGGGGGCTTGAAATGAGCTGGGTGGCCGAGATCGCGGCCACTGAAGAGATCGGCTGCCTGGGCATGGCCCTGGGATGTGCATTTGTCATGCCGTCCATTGTCGGAGAGGCTCTGAACATGTTTGGAACAGAGGAACAGAAGCAGAAATATCTGAAGCCGTATATTGCGGGGAAGCTGGTGGCAGCCGAGGCGCTTACCGAGCCCAGGGGCGGTTCGGATTTTTTTGGCGCCATGACCCGGGCGGAACTCAAAGGGAACTATTTCATATTAAACGGCATGAAGCGATTTGTCGTCGGTGCCGAGGGTGCTGATTTTTTCCTGGTCTACTGCAGAACCAATTTTGACCCCGCTGCCCACAAATACAGTCGCCTCAGCCTTTTGATCGTGGAAAAGGGGCCGGGCGTCGAAACGGAATACCTCTACGGCCTCATGGGGTGCCGGGGAGGCGGTACCGGGCGGCTGGTGTTCAGAGATGTTAAGGTGCCAAAGGAAAACCTGGTGGGTGAACTGCACGGGGGCGCCCTCTGCTTCCACCAGATGATGATTCCGGAACGCCTGACGTCGGCCGGCGGATGCCTGGGGGTCTGGGGGGCCCTGGACCTGGCGGTTCGCTATACAGACAAAAGAAGGACTTTCGGCAAGGAGATCCGAAAGTATCAGGGCGTCAGTTTCAAAATCGCCGACGCCATAACCCAGCTCGATGCCGCACGCAGCATCTGCTACATGGCAGCCCGAGCCGTGGATGAAAACTACCCCAACGTCCGCCGTATCGTCAGCGAAGCCAAGCGTTTCACAACCGAAGCGGCGTGGGATGTCGTCAACATCGCCATGCAGGTCATGGGGGGGATTGGATATACGGATGTCTACCCTATTGAGAGGGCCTTGAGGGATATCCGGCTCGGTATGATCTGGACCGGCACCAGCGAGATCATGAACCTCATGATCCAGCATGAATATTACAACCAGGTTCTGGACCCTGCCTATGACCGCCGCAGGATGGAAAATGATGCCATGAACCCGGACAGCTCGGAACGCTGCTTCACGGATGACGACATGCAGGCGGTATTTGGGGGTGGGCTTTAAGAATAAAATTCCGTTGCCACTCACCCCCGTCATGACGGGGATAAGCGGCGGAATTTTATTTTGTTAGTAACCGAGAACTTCTTTCTGCCCGGTTGGAGAAACCCATTTTCCATCCTGAATCTGGAGCAGTATCGATTCATCAGAACCGAGGTGTTTTTGAGGTCCGAAATTGATAACCGGACCGCCAAATGGATGCTGATCGTTAACCGCTAATTAAACGTCTCGGAATTTCTACAAATCGTTGGAAATAT
>JBAVYC010001515.1:0-1978 GCA_049698595.1 Desulfobacterales bacterium
AATTTAAACATCCGCCGCCGGCCGGCAGCAGGCCGACGCCGATTTCAACCTGCCCCATGTAAAGCTCGGCATGGGCCACAATCCTGTCGGATGCCAGACAAAGTTCGCACCCCCCGCCAAGGGCCAGCCCAAAGGGCGCCGCCACAACCGGAAAAGGTGCGTATCTTAAATTCAGCAAACCGTATTGGAGTCCGGCAAGCATTTTCTCCAGATCTGCAAACCGGTTTTCCTTGACCGCCAGGGCAACGTCCATCAGGTTGGCACCGGCGGAGAAAGCACCCGGCATACCTCCGGCCTGATTGCCGATAACCAGGCCGGCGGCGTTGGCATCCACGGCTTCCAGGACCTCCGGCAGAAATTCGATGATTTCCTGGTTCAGGGAATTCATTTTGGTATGCAGTTCCAGACAGAATACATCGTCGCCCAGATCAATTAACGATGCGGAGCGGTTTTCTTTCACGATCTTACCGGTGGATTTCAAGGACGCCAGCGAGATGATATTTTCACTGATCACCCGTTCTGTGTAGGATTCGCCGGCAAAATCATAATAAAAGTGTTTTCCGTTTTCGGACTTGTAAAAGGCGGTGTTGCCGGCGGCCAGCATTTTTTTAACCTTTGGCGGTACTGCCATGCCGTCATTTTCCATTTTTTCGATGGATTTTGCCAGCCCGATGGCATCCCAAGTTTCAAAGGGACCCATTTCAAAATTGAATCCCCACTTCAGGGCGTTGTCAATTTCGACAATGGTGTCGGAAATTTCCGGAATTCGGTTGGCGGCATAGATCAGGTTGTGGGCCACGGCTTTCCAGGCAAATTTAGCGCCCTTATCATCCCCGTAAACCACAGCCTGCATTTTTTCCGGCAGGGTTTTGGCTTTTTTGGCCGCATCCAGACACGGGAAACTCGCCAATTCATATTCTGCATATTCCAAGGTGGCCGGATCGATCACCTTTCTGATTTTCTGCCACTCTGGTGTTAAATCGGTTTTATAAAACCCGCAGCGGGTCTTTTTACCGAGCAGTTTCTTGTCGATCATGGTATTGACGAATTCCGGCATCACAAAACTGTCCCGGACCTCGTCATCTTCCACCAGATCGTAGGTATTTTTGGCCACATGGGCCAGCACATCCAGCCCCACAAGATCTGCGGTTTTAAACATGGCGGTTTTGGGCCTGCCCATCACCGAACCGAAAAGCGCATCCACCTCGGGAATCGACAGCCCGTCTGCGACCATCATTTGAATCGCTTTCACCATGCCTTGAACACCAATTCGGTTGCCGACGAAATTGGGTGTATCTTTGGCCCATACGATCCCTTTACCGAGAATCCGTTCACCGTAATCGGCCATAAATTCGAGCACTTCCGGCAAGGTTTCCTCGCCGGGAATAATCTCCAGCAATTTCATATAGCGCACCGGATTGAAGAAATGGGTACCTAAAAAATGCTGCTTGAATTCCTGGCTTAATCCTTCGGACATCGCCTTGAGCGGAATCCCCGAGGTGTTGGAAGAGACAACCGTGCCTTTTGATAGGATCGGCTGGATACGGTTAAACAGGTCTTTTTTGATCTGCAGGTTCTCAACCACCACCTCAATGATCCAGTCCACATCCGCCAGTTTGCCGAGATCATCGGTCAAATTCCCGATAGTGATGCGGTTGACATCCTTCCTCTGCATTAAAAGCGAAGGACTTGAGGCCAATACCGCATCCAGCCCCGCTTTCACGATACGGTTTCTGGCAGCCGGATCATTTTTTTCTTCACCTTTCAAATCAAAGGGAACGATGTCCAGCAACAAGGTTTTGACGCCGGCGGCCGCAAGCAAGGCCGCAATACCCCCACCCATGACACCGGAGCCGATAACAGCCGCCGTTCTGATTTTTCTTCTCATAATGACCTCCCGAAAATAGTTCAAATATATAATGAATGAGCATTCATTCATTAACAGGACCGATATCCGTCTGTCAAGAGAAAAATAATC
>JBAVYC010001516.1:0-1666 GCA_049698595.1 Desulfobacterales bacterium
AACTAGTGTCCATCCACGGGAATAACTACCCGAAATAAATAAAAAATGCGCATTTTGCAGTAGCAATTTTTCTTTATCTGTAGTATAAGGGAAAGCGACAACAAGCCGTTATAACTACGAAAACAGAAAAGGAGCCAGCCGCAAAATGCGCAAAAAATGGGAACCACAGATGCCCCTGATGCCTGCCGAGATTGATCACCCCCAAGCCCAAGAGTTGGAGGCCATCAGTCGCATCATTTCCAGCAAGCCTATCATCTGTGAACTTGTACTGCAAGATCTGGGAAGCCATCGCTGCACAGACAACTCCAGCGGTGCTAACGGCATGAGTGCCGATCAGGTGCTTCGGGCAGCCATTGTAAAGACCTTGTTCGGTTTGTCTTATCAAGAATTGGCCTTCCATATCGTCGATTCCCAGAGTATCCGGCGCTTTTGCCAAATCGGCATCGCTGACAAGGGTTATAAGAAATCGGCCCTGAACAACAACATCAAGGCGATCAGCGATGACACTTGGCGCGCCATCCATAGCGAAATTATCGGCTACGCCGGAGAGCAAAAGATCGAAAAGGGCCGTGAAGTCCGCATCGACTGCACGGTGGTCGAGAGCAATATCCATCCGCCTTCGGACTCAACCCTGCTATATGATGCCGTGCGGGTTTTGGCCCGCCTGCTCAATTGCGCCAAGGACATGTTAGGTTCCAAAATCATTTTTCAGGATCACACCCGCAGGGCCAAAAAAAGAATGCTGGCGATCCAGTATGCCAAGAATGATAAACAGCGCAAACCCCGCTATAAGGATCTTATCAAGGTCAGCAAAAAGAGTCTTGGCTACGCACACAGCGCCAAGCAGCGGTTATCTGCTGTGGTTAGTCCAACGGCCATAGGATTGAGACTGGAATTAGAGACCTTTGTCCAGCTAACCGAACAGGTGATCGATCAAGCCGAACGGCGGGTCATCAAGGGCGAAAAAGTACCGGCAACCGAAAAGATCGTCTCCTTGTTCGAACCCCATACGGACGTGATTGTCAAAGACCGCCGGGACACCTATTACGGTCATAAAATCTGTCTGACCGGAGGGGCCTCGAATCTGATCCTGGACTGCTTGATCGCTAAAGGCAATCCAGCCGACACGAGCCTGACGGCGACCATGCTGGACCGCCAACAGGGCCTATATGGCCGCTATCCGCTGAAGGCCGCCCTGGATGGTGGGTTCGCATCCAAGGAGAATCTTAAGATCGCCAAATCCAAAAAGATCAAGGATGTATGTTTTGCCAAAAAGCGCGGCCTTGCCGAAACTGACATGTGCCGCAGTCATTACGTCTACAAAAGGCTACGCCGGTTTCGTGCCGGCATCGAGGCCGGTATTTCCTGGCTGAAACGCAGCTTCGGTTTAAACCGTTGCACCTGGAAAGGCTGGCGCTCATTTAAAAGCTATGTCTGGGCCACAGTGGTATCGGCTAATCTTCTGACCATTGCCCGAAAGCAGTTGGCATAGCTGCTGTCGAGCAGTAAACAACAGATCGGCTAAAGGGAGTATACACAGGATAGCTGTTTCCAAAATTCCTGGTTTTCTGCTGTTTTTGGCTTTAACGAACGATTCACTTACTGAACATCGTTCGGAGTACATGATTTTCTTCCCCACCATAGAAATCCGCGGCCAGAATCAGGG
>JBAVYC010001517.1:0-15241 GCA_049698595.1 Desulfobacterales bacterium
GTGTACGGGAGACGTTACATCCAGCGCCGAAACAGGTTCATTACATATAATCAGTCTCGATACATATAATCAGTCTCGATTTTAAGGCAATGGCGCTGGCAATACCGAATGAAGGCTTCGATGAACATGGCATTTTTTAAACATTATCGTGATTAAAAGTCAACTTCTGATTTTGCCCTGGCGTTTGGGGCATATGAGTGGGTCAACATGATATTTTCTGAATCAACCTGGCCCAATTTTTTCTGAAAGCCTTTCGAGAAACATCCGAATATATGTTCGACTGAAAAGCCTTAGGCACAATTTGTAAAAGACGAGTGAAATCTGAAACCGGTAATAAAGACCGGTTTTTTTATAGATGCAAATTGGTTGATTATTTTACTGTTGCGTTACAAATGCCCATGATGGTATCTATAAACATTGAAAATTAAAAATTTTGGGTTAAAAAAAATATACCATTGGCTTAAAAAAATTAATCGGATTTGAGCGTGGCATCGTAATAGCAGACGTCCTTTCTCACTTTGAAATCTGGAGTAAAGAAAGCTGGTATGAAGAGCTGCTCAAGCTAACGGCCGATCTCGAGGCTAAACAGTGGGATTAACCTTTCACCGGTTGTTGCCCTAATTTTCAACCAGCCCTCAAGTCGACAATTTATATAGCCTTAGAGCTAATTGTGACATGTTGTCTGACCATACAATTCTGGACACAACGTCCCCGGTCCGGCAACATTGCCCGACAAAACTTGCAATTATGGTCAACCTCTTTTCTTGGGGAACAAAAGCACAGTCCATGCGCCGATCCGGCATGAAATTCCCAGCGTACCTTTTAATTGCCGCGTTGCTCGCTTTATGGGCCTGCGACTCCCAACAACCCATGCCCGATTACGATAAACAAGCGGCTTGGAAAACCCTGGGACTAGAAGCCACGCAGGAGGCTTTCGATGAAAACCTC
Organism: Desulfobacterales bacterium; assembly: GCA_049698595.1. Taxonomy (GTDB): domain Bacteria; phylum Desulfobacterota; class Desulfobacteria; order Desulfobacterales; family JAFDCJ01; genus JAFDCJ01. Next base: position 949 of record JBAVYC010001517.1, read on the forward strand.
AGGTCTCTTGGCGACGTTGTTCTCGATCCGCCGCCCGAATGGGGCAAGGATTACAATCCCACGTTTCCGCCCGACATTCCCTTCAATCCCGATGAGTGGCTGACCAACGAGCCCGGACCCACGGTGGCCGTGCCCGATGCACCCAAAGGCGGGGTTCTCCGGCTATCTATCCCCAGCTATCCGCCAACGATCAGAACCGAGGGGCCCAATTCAAGGCTCTTTACGCTTGCAACCATCCACGGGCTCATTTACGAATCCCTCATGGGGTACGACCACACCATCGGGGATTATGTTCCGGGGTTAGCCTCGCATTGGCAGGTGGACGACGATCGCCAAACCTTTCGTTTTCGTATCAACCCCAGGGCCCGCTGGGCCGATGGTCGGCCGGTGACAGCGGATGACGTCGCCGCCACCTTCGAGCACTACATGAATCCCGACCGCAAGGATCCATCGGTTTCCCAGTATTACGACGAGCTCATCGAAAATGTGAAGGTTCTCGATCGCCTGACGGTCGAAGTCCGTTCCAAGGAGCCCCGCTGGCAGAGCCTGCTTACGATTTCGGGGAGCAACATATACCCGGCCGCCTACATCCGCATGGACGGCGAGACCTATGTGAACGAATGGAACTGGAAACTCCCGCCCGGAACGGGCCCGTACGAACTGAAAAGCGAGGACATCAAAAAGGGCCAGTCGATCATGGTTAGGCGGAGGAAAGATTACTGGGACGAGGACAATCCAAACTTCCAGGGCATTTATAATTTTGGCGCGATCCGCTGGGAGGTCATCCGCGACGCCGAGCTCACGTATCAAAAATTCTTGGCTGGCGAGTTGGACCTTTATCAGGTTTCTCGGGCGCAAAGGTGGGTGGATGAGCTCGACAGGGAAAAGGCAATCCAGATGGGCTGGGTTCAAAAGCGCAAGATTTACAATCAGTCACCCAATGGTTTCGGAGGGTACTGCTTCAACATGCGCGAGCCGCCTTTCGACAGTCTGAACGCCCGTAAAGCCTTCGCCCATCTCTTCAATCGGGAGAAGTTGTTCGAGAAGTTTTTCTTTTATCAATACGAATACACCGACAGCTACTACCCCGGCCAGCCCTGGGCCCGACCCAACGCGGAGCGCGTGCGCTACGATCCCGGCGAAGCCCGCCGTCTGCTGGCGCTTGACGGTTGGGCCGGGCGTGATGACGAAGGCTATCTCGCCAACGCCAAGGGTGAGCGTTTTCCGGTCATCCCCTTGGAGTTCGCATCACCCAGTTTTCAACGCATTCATGCCGTTGTCGTGGATGACCTTTGGCAGCAGGCCGGGATCAAGATGGAGCTGGATCTCATAGACTATCCGTCGTTGCTGAAGAAAGTCTGGGAATATAAGTACAAGATTACATACTGGGGGTGGACCGCCTCACTCTTTCCCGAGCCGATTCAAAATTGGTACTCAAAGTTCGCAGACCAGCCCCAAACGAACAACCTAAACGGCTTTAAAAACGAGGAAGCCGACAAGATAATGGAAGATTATCAGACCGAATTCGACGGCAAGAAACGGATCAAGATGCTGCAGCGCCTGGACGAGCTTCTCTTCGAATCACACCCCTACGCACTCGGGTGGTTCGCGCCGTATTTCAGGATCGTCTATTGGGATAAATTCGGTCAGCCACCGGAGTACGCTAGCCGCTTCGCCCGTGATACGAACAACGTCATAGCTTATTGGTGGTACGATGAAGCGCGTGATCGCCGAACCCAGGCGAACAAGGCCACAAATACCGCCAACTACCCTGACACGCCGCTTAACCAGTATGCCGCAACGGAACAGACCTGGTGGAACGAGCACGATCTGCCCATGAGCGAGGTAAATCAATGAGCGGCATGAGCGCATACTTTATCCGACGCCTGATGCTGGTTCCAATTACGTTTTTCGCGATAACCTTTATGGTTTACGCGATCTTGCGCGTTGTTCCCGGCGGCCCCATCGAGCAGGCCGAAACCGCCATGAAGATGGCCGCCATGCGCGGCGAGGGGGGAGGAGGATCTTCCGGCAGCGTGGTTTCCGAGGGCGATCTTCAACTCGATGCAAAGGGTCTGGAGGAACTGGAGGCGTATTACGCGTTGGACCGCCCTATCCTCGTAGGATACTTGCAGTGGTTAGGCCTTTGGCAAAGGTCTTTCAAGACGCGGGTTCCCGCTGCCACCATGGAAAAATACGAGGAAGCGTTCAAACCGCTTAAAGACTTGTTCGCAAAACAAGGGAAGCGGGAAACGGAGCTCGACGAATTGCTTGCGCCCAAAGGGCACGTTGTCTTTCGGGGCAGACTTTATCGAACGCTTTCAGATGAAGCGGTAGAAAAGCTAAAGGCCGAGGAAAAGAGCTTTTACCGCCGGGCCGAAGAGCTGCGGGGCGGCGGCTACGGCAAGCTCGACGAGCTTCTGGCCTTATTGGAGACCAAAGGCTATACCTACGCAAACGGCAAATACTGCGCCCTGCTTACGGATACCGAGTTGGCTGAAGACAAGGAATACGCCGAAAAGGCACTGAGTTTGATCGCCGCCATCCGTGCAGCGGGCGAAAAACGGGAGCAAATTGCAGCCGAACGTGGATTTGAAATCAGCGAGGTCGGGCTCATCTACAAGGTGGAGAAACGCTTAAGCGGCATTGTTCAGCTGGACTTCGGCCGATCCTACACCCACAACGAGCCGGTCTTGGGGCTTATTGGCTCGAAGATGGAAATCTCCATTCAATTCGGCCTCATCGGTTATCTGCTCACTTGGCTTGTGTGCGTGCCGCTGGGAGTCTATAAAGCCATAAAGCACCACAGCTTTTTCGATACCGCTTCGTCCTTTGTCGTCTTTCTTGGCTATTCCATGCCCGGCTTCGTAGTTTGCATGCTTTTGCTGGTCGGCGTGGCGGTAAACGTCGATTGGCTGCCCCTTGGGGGCTACAAGCCCGACGACATCGAGCAGCTCAACTATCTACAAGCACTTTTGGGCCGCGTTCGCCATATGCTGATACCGATTACCGGCTACATGATCGGCTCCTTCGCTACAATGACCATTCTCATGAAAAACAGCCTTCTCGAAAACCTGGGCGCCGATTACGTGCGAACCGCGTTCGCCAAGGGGCTGCCGGAAAAGCGAGTCATATTCGTCCATGCACTCCGAAACTCGCTAATCCCCATAACTGCGGGAATCGGCCACGCAGTGGGCATTTTGTTCGCCGGATCATTCTTAATAGAGAAAGTCTGCAACATTCCGGGGATGGGGCTCATGGGCTACGAGGCTGTGGTGCAGCGCGATTATCCTATTATCTTGGCAACCCTAGTAATCGGCGTGGCGATCAGGCTCTTCGGCAACATTTTGTCCGACATCATTTGGGCTATGATCGACCCTCGCATACGATTCGGAGTCTCGTCATGACCTTAGTCGCAAAACTAGCGGAGCTGGCCCTGGTGTTCGTCGTCGGCTACCTGGTCGCTTTCAAGGTGATCCCAAGATTGATCACTGGTTTGGGTCGCGTACTCGGGTTCGCCATGAAGCCGACGCCGCTCACCGAAAAGCGCATCCGGCGGTTCAAGCAAATCAAACGCGGTTACGCATGCTTCGTGCTGGTGACCATGGCCTCGGTCATGAGTCTGGGGCTGGAGCTCTTCGTAAACAACAAACCCATTTATATTCAATACGGCGAGAAGGTACAATTTGCGGCGATCGCCGACTGGGCCAACTTTCTGATCCCCTTCGCTAAATTCAACGACCGGGTCGCGGCCAATGACTACGGGCTGGACGATGCCGGAGACCTTGACTGCAGAGAATACGCCGCCTGGATCGGCGACCCCGCCGTGCTCGACGCGAAAATAGTAGAAATGGAGGAAGGCATCGCCAAGGACGAGGCTCGCTTTCGCAGGGTGCTCGAAGAACAGGCAAAAAACAGAGGGCTGCGTTACGACCCTTCCCAGCCGCTCCCGGAGTCGAAGCTGGTAGAATACGAGGGCATTCGAAAAAAGGCCGAGCAGTTGAGAGTCCTTCGTAAAGAGCTCGAAAGCGGCAAGGCTTCCATTCTGATGCCGCCTTTCCCCTACTCGCCCAGGGAACAGCTTTTGGGGCTCCCCGGCGCGCCGCCGCACAAGCCCTTTCAGAAAGGCTTCCCGATTTTAGGCACCGACGAACAGGGCCGTGAGATCCTATCCCAGTTGCTGTATGGATTTCGCATTTGTTTCGCTTTTGCCCTGTTCGTGGCGTTCACAGGCTTTGCCGTCGGGGTGCTGGTGGGCGGCGCCATGGGGTATTACGGCGGATGGTTCGACATCTTCTCCCAACGCCTGATAGAGATCTGGTCCTCCATACCGTTTCTCTTCACGATGATTATCATCTCCAGCGTCATAGGTCCTGTTTCTTCGAGCGTCAAATTCGTGATCCTGGCCTTCATACTGGTGGGGCTGGGAGGATGGACCGGCATAACCTACACCGTGCGCGGCGAGTTTTATCGAGAGCGTTCCCGGGATTATGTACAGGCGGCCCGCGCCCTGGGCGTGAAGGATCGCAAAATTATGGTCCGTCATATTTTGCCCAACGCCCTCGTACCCATCGTGACCTTTTTGCCCTTTGCCGTGGTTGGCTATATGAGCGCGCTGGTTTCCCTGGATTTCTTGGGCTACGGGCTGCCGCCCGGCACACCTTCGTGGGGGGCGCTCCTTAGACAGGGTTCGGAAAACATAGTGAATTACCCGCACCTGGTGTACATCCCGGTTCTGGCTTTTGCCGGAACGCTTTTTTGCGTGGTCATGGTGGGCGAGGCCGTGCGCGAGGCCTTCGATCCCAAGAAGTACGAGCGGCTTAGGTAAAGGATAGGCGATGAACAATCCTTTGTTGAGAATAGACGGGCTTAAGACCTATTTCCACACCGAGGACGGAACCGTGCGAGCCGTGGACGGCGTAAGCTTGGCGGTGGAGCGGGGAAAGACCCTGGGCATAGTCGGCGAGTCGGGCTCGGGCAAGTCAGTGATGGCGTACTCGATTCTGAGGCTTTTGCCGGAAAGCGTTGCAGACATAAAAGAAGGCGCTGTTGAGTGGATCGGGGAAAAAGGCCGGGTGGACCTTGTCAAACTTCCCATCGAGGAGATGCCCCATTACCGAGGCGGCGACATTGCCATGATCTTCCAGGAACCCATGACAAGCCTTAATCCTGTATTTAAATGCGGCAAGCAGGTGGCTGAATCCATTGTTTATCACAAAGGCGCGAGTTGGGAGGAAGCCTGGAAGCGTGGGACCGAACTCTTGGACGAGGTCGGAATCCCCATGCCGGAGCGGCGCATGAACCAGTATCCCCACGAGCTTTCCGGGGGGATGAAGCAGCGCGTGATGATAGCCATGGCACTCGCCTGCGATCCCAAGCTCTTGATATGCGACGAGCCCACAACCGCGCTGGACGTCACCATCCAAAAACAGATTCTGGAACTGATAAAGGGTCTGCAAAAAGAGCGCAACATGGCCGTCCTGTTCATCACCCACGACTTGGCCGTGGTCGCGGAGATTACCGACCAGGTTGCAGTGATGTGCCCCGGCGAGACGCTTCGCCATTTTGGCATCGGAACGGGGAAGGACGACGATCCCGAATACGCTCGCGGCGGGCACATTGTTGAGCTCGGCAGCGTGGCGGACATCTTCACTAACCCGAAACATCCGTACACCAAGGGGCTGATAGCCTGCAGGCCAAGTCTGAAGACCAGATCCGAGAGACTTCCGACCATTGAAGATTTTCTGCGGGCCGAGTCGCAAGGAATCACGTTAAACCCAACGGATCCCGACCTGGACATAGACTACCCCGGCCGTGCAAAGAAGCGTCGAGAGGACATGGCTGGCTTCGGTGAGGCGCTCTTGGAAATAAAGGGCCTCCGCACCTGGTTCCCGATAAAACAAGGCGTTTTTCAACGCACGGTGGATTGGGTTAAGGCAGTTGACGGCGTGGATTTGGTTGTGCCGCGAGGAAAGACTCTGGGGCTGGTGGGAGAATCGGGATGCGGCAAGACCACCTTTGGCCGCTCTGTGCTGCACCTGGAAAAGCCCAGAGAAGGAAGCATCCGTTACGACGGCATTGATTTGGCGACGCTTTCGGGCGAAGAACTTCGAGTCATGCGCCGACGCATGCAGATTATCTTCCAGGATCCTTACTCCTCGTTGAATCCCAGGATGTCGGTGGAAGAGACTATCGTGGAGCCTATGGCTGTCCACGACCTTTACAAGGATGCCAAGGGCCGGCGTGACAGGGCCGCATGGCTGATGGAACGGGTTGGGCTGTCGACGTCTCACCTAAACCGCTATCCCCATGAATTTTCCGGCGGCCAACGCCAGCGAATCGGAGTGGCCCGTACCCTGGCGGTGGAGCCTGACTTCATCGTCTGTGACGAGTCGGTGAGCGCTCTGGACGTCTCCATCCAAGCTGGAGTGATTAACCTGCTGCTCGACCTACAAGATGACTTCGGCTTGACCTACATCTTCATAACCCACGACCTGTCGGTGGTGAAATACGTCTCCGACCAAGTAGCCGTCATGTGCGGTAACGCGATTATGGCCGACTTATTCGAAGGAGAGGAGCGCGAGCGGTTGCTAAGGGAGAATCGAGGCGGTCATATCGTGGAGCTGAAAACGCCCGAAGAACTCTACCGAAATCCCGAGCACCCCTACACAAAGAAGCTGATGGCGGCGATTCCCACCGGAGACCCGGAGGAAATCAAAATAAAACGCGCAAATGGAGAACCGTTGAGAGCGCGGTAGACTCCAAATTAAAGAAGAGAAGTTTATTTAAATGTAATGGGAATGTGTATTTGACGTCTTAAATGAACTAAAATTTGAAATGAGCTAAAATGAACTAAAGTTGTCGTATTCTGCCCGTCGAGAGCCTCCCTTCGAGAACCTCAGGGTCAAATGACTGGGTCGAACAATCAATTTTAAAAGCAGATAGAGCGGTGCGTTTCCTTAATTTTAGTCATTTTAGGCAATTTACCTAACTTTAGGCATTCGTATATCATGACCACCCGGCGGATTCTGATATTTGCCCCCGTATTTTTGATTCTTCTTTTGCTCCAGTCCTATTTCTGGGTGCCGACCTATGAGCAGCAAACCCGGGGCAATCCCGAACGCTTTAACGAGTATATTAGCGCATCCATCGGCGATGCTAGCATTTTGAATCCGATCCTTTCCGCCGACGCATCCAGCAGTGAAATAGAAAGCAAGGTCTTTGAGGGTCTCATCGACTATGATGAAAATTTACGTTTCAGGGGTCGCCTGGCGACGTCGTGGAGAGTCTATGAGGAGGCTTTTTTTTATATTGATCATTCTGTCGCCCTACCCGGTCTGAGTCGGCCGAGCGGCCAACAAGTCGTTGATTTCCTGCAAACTGCAAAATCAGCAACGGCGATGTCGAACCCCGAATTGAAATTCAGCCTGGATAACATCGCTGATATTTCCCTGATGCCCCCACGGAAATATGCAGTCAGTAGACAATTGAAGGTTTCCGACGGCGCTAAAAAATCGATCAGAATCGAAATTTTCGCACCGGCCCGAATCAAGCTGGTTTTGAAACAGGTGGATCAGGGTCTTTTCAAGAATCTAACTCAGTTGCTGGGCAACAACTACTTTGGCGGGTTTAATAGCTTAAATCACATCAAGACGGATGTCCCTTTAACAGGCGATCAATTGACTGCGCTTGCCCGTGAACTGATACCCGCGGTCGAACACAATCCCATCATTGAATTCAACCTGCGCCCCAATGTTAAATTTCACGACGGCCATGTATTGGATGCCGACGATGTAAAATTTACCTATGAAGCCATCTTGGATCCGAAAAATCTCTCGCCGCGCATTTCGGACTATGAACCGGTCAAAGCCGTGGAGGTTCTTGATCCACTCACCCTTCGGATCGTATACAAGCGACTCTATTCACCGGCTGTCGGCACCTGGGCCATGGGCATCCTTCCCGAACATCTTCTCAACGCCGGGGTTCTGAAGAAAGAAGCCCTGCGTCTCGGTAAAAACCCGCAAACATTTTCCATGCGCCAAAGCGCTTTCAACCGCAATCCCGTCGGCTGCGGCCCTTTTGTGTTTCGCGAATGGAAATCCGATCAATACATCCAGCTGGATCGCTTTGACGAGTATTGGGAGGGCTCCCCGAACTACAATAAATATTTCTTCCGTATTATTCCCGATCTCTTAACCCAGGAAATGGAATTTTATGCCGGTACCCTGGATGTCTACGGCGGCGGCAGTCCGCCCCATGGGATCCCCCCCCATCAGATCGAACGCTTTCAGGACGATCCACGCTACCAGAGTGTATCCGACACCGCCTTTGGATTCAGTTACATCGGTTACAACATGCGCAGAAAGCCATTCGATGATATCCGGGTGCGCAGGGCACTGACCATGGCCATCGACGTGAATAAAATTATCAAGTACGTCCTCTATGGCCAGGGGGAACGAATCACCGGGCCCTTTGTCAAACAGACCGATTACTATAACCACACGATTAAACCGGCCGCCTATGATCCGGCCGGGGCCTTGGATTTGCTGGCCCAGGCCGGCTGGACACCCAATAAAAAGGGCTGGCTTGAAAAGGACGGCAAGCGCTTTGAATTCACCCTGATTACCAACAGCGGCAATGACAGCCGAAAGTCGATTCTGGCCATTGCCCAGGATGCCTGGAAACAGATCGGCATCGATGTGCGCACCGATCTGCTGGAATGGTCGGTATTTATCGAAGAACGCGTCGACAAGGCGGATTTTGACGCCGTCATCCTGGGATGGGTCATGTCGGTGGATCCAGACCTGTTCCAGATTTGGCATTCGAGCCAGACCAATCCCTACCAGCTCAACTTTGTGGGCTTTAAAAACCAACAGGCGGACGATCTGATTGTCAAAATCAGGCAGGAATACAACCATGCCAAAAGAGTCCGGTACTGCCATCAATTGCACGAAATAATCGCCCGGGAACAGCCTTACACCTTCCTGTTCGTGCGCAAATGGACCACCGTGTTAGACAAACGCATCGTGATCAAAGAAGTCGATAACCAGGGAGAAGTCGTTTATCGCAAGATCACACCCACCCGCACGGGGTTATATGATTATTTTTTCAATAAGTGGGTTAAGCTTGCGAAGGTACCAAGATTTGCACCGTGAAGATATACGAAGGACGATTGAAGAGAGACGATGGACGATGGGTGGAATCGCTTTGCTCTGTCATTTAAAAGAAAAAAATAATAAAGTACCCATGTTAAGCTGCACAGCATCTAATATCAAGTATCAAGAATCGAACATCGAGCATCAATCATCGAGTATTCAGCGTCGAGTATCCAGCGTCGAGCATCCAGCGTAACCATGAACATTAAAGGACATCCAGCATGATTGCCTTCATTGCCCGCAGCGCCATCCAAAAAGTCATCACCCTCTTTTTTGTGGCAGTGGTATCTTTTTTAATTATTCACCTGGCACCCGGTGAACCCAGCCAGGTGGATCCGCTGAATCCTAAATTTACCCCCGAAATGGTGGAACGATTCCGCACGGAATTTCACCTGGACGAGCCTCTGTATGTGCAATTTCTCCTTTTCTACCGGGATCTTTTCAGCGGCCGGACGCTGTCCTGGAAGGACAACCAGTCCGTTCTGACAAAAATCAGGCAAAGATTCATTAACAGTCTGCCCCTGTTCATCGTGGGGACGATTCTCACCTGGACCATTTCGTTTCCCATCGGGATTCGCTCAGCCATTTTCCGCGGCGGCATGTATGATCGCAGTGCCACGTTTTTCGCCTATCTATTGATTTCAATTCCCGGTTTCTTTTTCGCCTATATTCTGATCATTTTCGTGGTATCGCAATTCCATGTGCCGGTGATCGGTATGGAAACATTCGGCACCGCCGGTACGTCTTGGATACAAATGACAATGGACAGGATCTGGCACCTGCTGCTTCCCTCGCTGCTGGGCGCCACCGGGGGCATTGCGGTGCTCTCCAGATATGTCAGAAGCCAAATGCTTGAAGTCGAAGGCCAGGATTATGTGCGCACCGCCAAAGCCAAAGGACTTCCCCCGGAACAGGTTCATTACAAACACGCCCTGCGCAATGCGCTGCTGCCGTTTGTAACCATGTTCGGCCTGATATTACCGGGTTTAATCGGCGGATCGGTCATCATAGAGTCGATTTTTTCGTGGCCCGGAATCGGCCGGATGGCTTTTGAGGCCATCCTGGCCCGTGATTATCCCATCATCCTGACCGTCAATTTTGTCTCGGCCGTACTGGTACTGGCCGGCACCTTTATTTCGGATCTTTTATACATGGTGGTAGACCCGAGAATACGGCTATAAAACTAAAAAAATTAAGGGTTTAGAGTTCAAATATTCAGGTCTTACCGAAATGCTGAACTGCTGGTTGGTAGGTTCTGAATCAATGACGTAAACTTAGAATTATCAAACCATCTCGTAGCGGCGTGGCGGCGTGGCGTGAAAAACTTAGGCCTCACGCGACGGCACAACGGCGCAACGATGAAAAACTACGATGATTGATGAAAATTTATAAAACCATCTCGTAGCGGCGTGGCGGCGTGGCGTGAAAAACTTAGGCCTCACGCGACGGCGCAACGACGCTACGAACGGACAAGAATTTTTCTTAAGATTAATATCTCGTGGAAGCGGCGCCGCTGGCCTGAACAGCGGCCAATTTAATCCAAAAAGAAACTCTGAAAAAGAGAATATCGAATCTGTGGTTCGTTTTTAACTTGCGGTAGTTTCATAAGGGTATCCAAGCATGGCAGGTAACTCGCAAGATCAACGAAAAAAAGACAGCCCCGAGATGGCGGCTGCCCAGCTGTACGAACCCCTGACGCCTAAACGCACCCGGCGTCAGGAGTTCTGGATGCTGTTCAAGAAAAACAAGCTCGCCATGATGGGGTTGATTTTGTTTGTTCTATTTTTCTTTTCCGCTCTGACCGGCCTCATTTTAACCTCCGGCCCCCACCCGGTATTTGACCCCGCCCTGATTCGGCTGCAGGAAAAACTGCGTCCCCCGCTTTCCAAACCCGATCTGCCAACTTTGCAGCCAAACCAAATCCCGGCGCCGGGGATCTATCTTTTGGGGACCGACGATTTAGGGCGGGATGTCTTTGCCAGGATGCTTCAGGGCGCCTGGGTTTCATTGACCGTGGGTTTTGTGGCCGTGGGCATAGCCGTGTTCATCGGAATATTTTTAGGTGGTATTGCGGGTTATTTCGGGCAACGACACATCCGGGTGGATCATCTGTTGTGGATCGTTTTTCTGATTATCGGCCTGATGCTGCTGGCAGCGAACCTTATCTATGCGGGGGCCGTCCTGATCCTTTGCCCCTCTGTTTGGGCCATCTACCGTATCAGAAAAAAAGCAACCTCAAAAAAACAGCCGTCCGCCTGGCAGCGCATGCTGCAAAGAAAAACCCTTTCGGTGGATACACTGGTCATGCGATTTGTAGACGTTATGTTGTGTTTTCCGAGTTTTTTTCTGATTCTGACCGTGGTCGCCCTCCTGCCGGCCAGCATCTACAACATTATGATCGTCATCGGACTGACCAGTTGGATGGGGGCGACCCGTTTTGTGCGGGCCGAATTTCTCTCACTGAGAGAGCAGGATTTCGTCGCTGCCGCCAAGGCACTGGGACTGAGCAATTTTCGCATCATCTTCCGGCACATGATGCCCAATGCCATCGCGCCGGTGCTGGTATCGGCCACGATCGGCATTGCAACGGCCATATTGACTGAAGCAGGCTTGAGTTTTCTCGGATTCGGCGTGCCGCCGCCCCATGCGACCTGGGGCAACATTCTTTCAGACGGTAGAAGATTTATCTTTGATGCGCCTTGGCTTACCTTTATTCCAGGGTTTGCCATCCTGATGGTGGTACTTTCATTTAACCTTTTCGGCGAGGGATTAAGGGATGTGATGAATCCCAAACTGAGGGAAAGGTAGTGAAGGGGAATGAAGGTGTCAGGTGTCAGCAGTTAAAAAAATGTATCTATCTTTTTCCAACATACAACAAGCCACAAACAACTGACTGCTTTTAAAAAGGAGAATTGCGCTTTTAGAATATGGAATCCCGAAATAAAATTCTATTATCGGTTGAGAACTTAAAAGTCTATTTCCGCAGCGACGATGAGCTGGCCCGGGCCGTGGATAGTGTCAGTTTCGATGTCGGGCGTGAAGAAACGGTGTGTCTGGTGGGCGAATCCGGCTGTGGAAAAACCGTAACGGCTCTCAGCATCCTGGGATTGATACCCATGCCTCCCGGTGAAATCGCCGGCGGCAGCATCAGGTTCAAGGGCCGCAATCTCTGTGAGTTCGACGAAGATCAATTGCAGGAAATCCGGGGCAACCATATCGCCATGGTTTTCCAGGAGCCTCTGACCTCACTCAACCCGGTGTTTACCATCGGCGACCAGATTGGAGAAGCCGTTAGAATACACGAAAACGTGGCAGAAGATGAATTGGAAGCACGCTGCGTTCGGTTGCTAAACGATGTGGGCATTCCATCCGCTGAGGAGCGCATCAACGATTATCCCCACCAGCTGAGCGGCGGGCAGCGCCAGCGCATTATGATTGCCATGGCGCTGGCCTGCGATCCGGATCTGGTGATTGCCGATGAGCCGACCACCGCGCTGGATGTGACGGTGCAGGCCCAGATTTTGCGTCTGTTTGACTCGATCCAGAAAAAACGCTCTATGTCGGTTCTGTATATTACCCATGATCTGGGGGTCGTCGGAAAAATCGCAGATCACGTCTACGTGATGTATGCCGGAACGATTGCCGAGCAGGGGGCCAAAAAAGCGGTTTTCGAATATCCCCGGCATCCCTACACCCAGGCACTTTTGGCGTCTGTTCCCCATCGATCCAAACGCGGCAAAAGGCTTTACACCATCGCCGGCACTGTACCCAACCCGGCATACAAACCGAATGGCTGCCCCTTTCATCCCCGTTGTCCCCATGCCGTTGATCAATGCCGGCAACAATTTCCGGATATGTGTGACTACGGAGCCGGACACCTGGCGCGTTGTCCGGTGCTGTTTGATGGTGCAGGATAGGACTGTGAAGATGAGGTCAACAAAATGTGTAAATATTTGAAATGTTATATAAAATAGAATAAATTACAAATTACAAGCACTAAATTATTTGGGATTTGTCGTTTGGGATTTATAGTTGGCGTTGTTCTGGAAACTACGAATTGATTATAGAAAAACATGAACAAGGTAAATAATCATAACGCCACCATCCTGCGCGTCGAAGGATTGAAAAAATACTTTCCGATCCGCAGAGGATTTTTCCAACGAATTGCCGGCTGGGTGAAGGCCGTTGAAAATGTCTCCTTTCAGATCGAAAAAGGCAAAACCCTCGGGTTGGTGGGGGAAAGCGGTTGCGGCAAAACTACGGTGGCCCGATTGGTCCTCAAATTGTTGGACGCTGATGAGGGCAAAATTATTTTCAATGGAGAGGATTTGGTGGATCTGTCTGAACCGGAAATGAAGCCCATGCGGCAGGAAATTCAGATTATTTTTCAAGATCCGTATGGTTCGCTGAATCCCAGGATGACTGTCGGCCAATCCATTACCGAAGGACTGAGAGTGGCGGGTGTCCATCCGGGTTCGGATCAAAAAAACCGTCTTGAGCAGCTGCTAAAAATGGTCGGAATGTCCCCGGCCACCATGGATCGCTATCCCCACGAATTCAGTGGCGGCCAGCGCCAGCGTATCGGCATTGCCCGTGCGTTGAGCGTGGAACCTGCGTTGATTATTTGCGATGAGCCGGTTTCCGCGCTGGATGTTTCCATCCAGGCCCAGATCATAAATCTTTTAAAAGATTTGCAGGACGAGCTGGGTTTGAGCTACCTGTTTATTTCCCATGACCTGAATGTGGTCGGCTATTTGTGCAGTGATGTTGCCGTCATGTACAGGGGGTATATCGTCGAGTATGCGCCGACAGACGAACTTTTCGACAACCCGCTTCATCCGTATACGCATTTGCTGCTATCCGCCGCAACTGATGCAAAGGAAAATGACAAGTATACAATGATCGCGGACGAAGCAAAAATCCCGGTTACTTTAAAGGAGCCCGCCGGGTGCAGTTTCCAACAAAAGTGTCCGTTAAATGAATCCCGCTGCCGGGGCACCGAACATGAGTTTGTCAAAGCCGCCGAAAATCATTATGTGCGGTGTTGGAAAGTTGCAGAAAATGGCCTGTAAAGAATCCAGGCCGAGAGGACCTGGCTTTGGTTTGTCCCTGGAAGGGGGTTTTCGACGACTCTGCTC
>JBAVYC010001518.1:0-4263 GCA_049698595.1 Desulfobacterales bacterium
GAGACTTCCCGCTCTGCGGGAGAAGCGTTCACTATCGCTTATGTCCCGCTAGTTGCTGCTAATCAATATAATTCAAAAGATCCGACAGCTGGTGAATTACGGGGCAATCATCAATTTCTTCCACACCCAGGGAGCCGAACCGATTGATCGTCAACGCATTCATTCCGACCTTGCGGCTGCCGAGGCAATCGTCATAATAATTGTCGCCGACATAAATGCACCGGCGGGCCTCTGCGGACGTTTTTTGTAAGGCCAAGTTAAAGATCCGCGCGTCCGGCTTGTTGCAGTCTACCTCACAGGAGATAATCAGATGGTCGAAAAAGTCAATCAGCCCGGCAGCGCTCAATACATCCCGGGCTGTACAATCCCAATTCGATATTATGCCCAGCCCGATGGATCTGCGCTTCAGTTCCGTCAGGACTTCCGCTACGCCGTTGAAAGGCAGCCAGTAGTTTTTGACTTCCTTTTTTATCGCTTCCCAGCAGGCATCAAGTTCGCACAGATTCACGCTCAATCCCATCTGAAAATTCATTATGCCAAGGTAAGCGGGCATGAATACGGGTCGGGGCTGTAGGAAAAAACCCGGGTACTCCCGCATAAATAGTTTGTCCGTCAGGTGGAATTCTTTTTCGATATCCTCAAGCGGGACATCGATGCCGAATTCCCGTAACGCCTTCTGATAGGTGATTTCCCGCTGCATGTAAAGCAGGGTGTAACCGATATCGAACCAAACAAACTTGATATTCAAAATCTGCCTCCCGTTTACTTTACCGTGACGACCGGGCAGGGCGCATTTAAGACCACATATTGAGCCGTGGAGCCGAAAATGAGTTTGCCGACCTTTGATCTCCGGCGAACGCCGATGATGATTTCATCGGCTTTGTGCTCATCTGCCAACTGCACCAGATCCTCGCCGGCCTCCAGCCCGCGAACCGACAAAACCGCTTTACAGGCGATTTTTTTATCCAGCAACATGCTTTTTTCGTAATCCAGATTTTTTTCAGCGTCCTCGAAATCCTTGCGCGGCACTTCAGGTCCCCCGACCATGGAGCACACCAGGACGATATCGGCCTTAAACGCCTTGGCACGCTTGCTGCCGACCGCGATGGCTTCTTTGGCTACATTTGATCCGTCGTAACCTACTAAAATTTTCATTTTGACCTCCCTTTCTCTTAATATTGTTAATGCTCAACCCGGACGAGCCGGAATTGTAAATTGAAGATTGTAAATTCAATCTTCATTCGACAATATTCAATCATTTACAATCCCAGATCTTCATTAATCAACACCACCTTGACCCTTTTTTTCGGGAAAGATTTTTCGGTGATAGTCCAGGTGTTGCAGATGCGATCCGGGCTTTTGCACTCCTGACAGTAAGATGTTTTAACGCAGGGTGTCTTTTTGTCCAGGCGCATCGAATTGACCGGTGCCGCATAATTTTTTATCCGGAACATGGCTTCGTCCAGATCCGCCACGATTTTATTGCGACCGACCAGTAGAATTACCCATTTGGGGCCGAAGGTCAGCGCGCCAATCCGATTGCCGGTCATGTCCAGGTTTACCAGTTGACCGGATTCGGTAATGGCGTTGGTTCCGGTGATAAATAGATCGACCAGCAGGGCCTGTCTGCGGCGCTCCATCATTTCTTCAGCCGGGACTTTTTTGTCCAGGGTGTCCAGCACCTCCAGATCCGGATTCTCCCTTAGCTGATGATACAGCCCGCTGGCGATAACGGTCATCGATCCGCCCCAGGATATGGTCTGGGGGTTTAATTTGGGGATGATATCCTCCAGGACGGTTTTGCAGGCTGCTTCTTTGTTTTCTGCCAAATAGACATCGAAATTGTTGGATTCCAGCGCGGTTTTCAGATCTGCCAGCCTCATTTTGTTGTAGTTCTCAATAGGTTGATCCATTGTTTCCTCCAGAGTCGTTTAATTTACAAATTCCGTAGATTGCACGGATTACTATAGTCACTTAGGTGGTACTGGGTACTGGGTATTAGGTATTGGTGTTTGTCGGAAATCGGCGTAAATTTTATATATATCCGTCAAGTGAAATATAAAAATCGGAAAAAATTGCTCCTATGCCAGTACCTAATACCTCCTCAATTAAGGTTATGCCTAAATCACGGCTTTTTAAAAATCAATACCCTATAGCCAAAGCGGTAGTCGGTTGCAATAAAAATCGTGTTAAGATTCGACCTTAACAACCACCAGGGTCACATCGTCTTCCTTTCCCAGCGGATGGCTGAAACGATTCAGTTCATCGGTGACGGCCTGCAGGATTTCTATGGCGGTTTCCCGCGCATGGGCGCTGATAACCTGGCAAAATCTTTCTTTGCCGAACATTTGTCCGCGCGCGTTTCGGGATTCCCAGATGCCGTCGGTGCCGATTAAAAGGATTTGTCCCGGCAGTATTTTGCGTTGAAATTCCCGGTAGGCGGCCTTTTCGGAAACGCCCAGGGGCAGGGAATGTCCTGCAAGTTCTTCAAAATTCCCGCCATCCGGATCGAAGGCAAAGGCCGGATCGTGTCCCGCATTGACCCAGTGAATGATTCTACTGGGACGGTCGATTTCACAGAAAAACAGGGTCATAAAACGGCCGGAATCCTCCACATCGCGGGCTAGCTGCCGGTTGACATCCGCAATAATCTGATTGAGGTTTCCGGTCATCGAGGCGCGCTGCCGCAGAAAGGCCCGGGTGGTGGTCATCAGCAAGGCCGAAGCAATGCCATGGTCGGAGACATCACCGACGACAATCTTAATTTTGCCCGGTTCATTTTTAGCCACCGGCAAATAATCAAAATAATCCCCGCCGGTTTCTTCGCAGTAGATGCTTTGCCCGGCAATATCCAGGCCCTGGATTGTTGGCGCAACGGCCGGCAGCAAGTGCTGCTGGACTTCTTTGGCAATACCTAAAGATCGCCGGATGCGATCGCGTTCCTTGAGCCCTTCGGTCATCTCATTGATCACGTCCCCGGTGTATCCGATTTCATCATTGCTGGTAACCCGGATCTTTTTATCAAATTTACCGTTTCTGACTTCCTGTAATGTTTGAATGATTTGCCCGAAGGGCAGGCTTAAATTTTTAGCCACCAAGCCGGTCAAAAAGATACCGATTATTATGAAAACCACAGCATTGGTAATGATTGCCCAACGCAATTGTTCCATGGCGATCAGTGTGTCTGAATAATTGTTTATGATGCGATGAATCACAAGAATTATCGAAATTAAAGGAATCAGATTACAGGCAAAGAGCATCGCCACCAGACGGGTGCGAATCCGGATTCGCAGCGTCTTAGGTATGGCATGTAAACCCCCATTGGGGAAAAAATGAGGGGCCAGCTTTTTCTGCAAAATATGTTCCAGAAGAAAGAATGCGATCGTCACTGTGATGACGCCTGTACTCAAGCTGTGGTACAAAGAGCCCAGAACCATGTGTGTTCCGGAGCTATAGACCCAATTAATCACGGAATATATGATGGCGGATAAAAGCCACATGCTGAAATCCAAAGCGATGAAGATAAACGGCTCGTTGAGCAACCGCTGGCGGGCAATACTTTTAAGATGGGGTGAAATGGATTCTTTTCGAAATAAGGAATTTAAGTAACGCCGAATCGGTTTTTCATAGACCAGTGACGTCACAAATACAAAACCAAACGCAAACGGCGTAAAGAGCGCATCAATCCAATAGGGGACTGCATGTTCCAAATATTCTTGTTGGGACCTGCCCGCAGCCATAAACAACATGGTGTTTGCGCCGAACACACCAATCAAATTTGCCAGAAAATTAGCCGCCAGCATTTCATTTTTTAGATGGAAAAGTTTTAATTTAGTCATGACCCCGGTCTCCTGTATCCTGTGTATCCGGAGAAAGTTCATTTGATGAGTCGCATGAAGATTTTCTTATCAAGACAAAATGGAAACATCAACGTTTCAATTTTTTTATCATTGTATTACGGCTGATTTGCTATATATTTAAACGGAGGGGTTCCAGGTTCAGAGTTCAGGGTTCAAGGGTTACAACCGATGGATACCGTTCCCATTAATAATCAAATTCCGGCACACCCGTCATAACCCATTGAGTGAAACGGATTTATAACCAGATGAATATATGATTCCTTTGATACAAGTTGTCTATGTTTTTTCAACCCGGAACGTTGAACCTTGAACCGCTCAACCTAGGATCAACGATACTATATATGGAGATCTCATCGATGGAATTTAAAAGTGTCGATCTTGTTAAAACGGCCTTGGAAAAAGC
>JBAVYC010001519.1:0-3469 GCA_049698595.1 Desulfobacterales bacterium
CCGATTAAAATGTAAATGTCAATGTAAAATTAAATGTATAATTTGTGTGGGTAGTGTAAAGCTTTAAACATAAAAGTCCAGGCAGTTGGGTGAACGTGTTGTCCGGGAAGAGTTAAAGCATAAAAACAGAGCAGAATACGGTCAATAATTACGACTCAATTTTCGGTCTTTCGGTTTGAACGGGCTGCAGCTTGGCAATTTCAACCAGGGTTTCCAGTTTGCATAGAAAAATGGCTTTTTTATCTGGCATAAGGTATCCAGTACTGAGTCATTTTTTTTAGCATTTTTTCATTATTGGGATCTTGCAAAAAGCTATTTGCCGAATTTAACAGGTCGGTATTATCTTTTCTGACACCCCAGGCCAAATCTTCTCTGGTTAAAAGGGCAAACAGCGCCGTCAAGCCGTTGGTCTCATTTTCAGAGGCCAAATAGAGAATCATGGGGCCGTCATAGATGAACATGTCAATCTTTTTCTCGATTACAGCCTTGGCGGCAGCTTGCGGTGATGAAAATGTTTTTTTCTTAACACTGCTATAGCGTTCATCTACAAAATATTCACCAAATGTATTTTCAACAACTCCGATGGCTGAGCTTGTTGTTAGAGAAAAAAAGCCGGTGCTGAAACGAGCGGCATCTTCCCGGCGGATCAAGGCCATCTGCCCGCTTTCCAAATACCGGGAGGTGAAGGCAATTCTTACTTCTCTTAGGGCCGTGCGTGTCATGCCGGACATGATGATATCAATCCTGTTTTCCAATAAGGCGGGTATCTGATCCTCCCATTTAAGCTCAACAAATCGGGGTGATTTACCTAAATATTTAGCAAATTCTCTGGCAAAATCAGCCTCCAGGCCGACGATCCCATTTCCCTGTTTGAAAATGAGCGGCGGGGCGTTTGGCGTAACCCCGACACGCAAAATATTTATGTCAGGTGCAATTATGCTGGGTTCTGCCGACTTCTGATCGGTTGAAACACATCCCGTAGTCAAAAATAGGCCTGCGATAAAGAAAATCAGAACCCATCGCTGTGTGATGCTCATTTCCTTTGGCATTCTTTTTATCCCTCCGTATCAATCTGCTATCTATATCACATATTGATATTGTTTGACAGATTTAGGCAAACAATCGGTATGCAAGTAGCTAACCACGCTTTTCCAGCAACTCCCGGGCATGATCCAGTGTTTTCCGGGTGATTTTCTCACCGCCCAGCATCCTGGCAATTTCCCGGTAGCGATCTTTTTTGCTTAGCGGCCGGATGGCGGTCCGTGTTCTGCCTGCGCTAACCTGCTTGGTAATGCTGAAATGACGCTCACCGAACTTTGCGATCTGAGGCAGGTGGGTAATACAAATAATCTGGTGATGGCGTGCCAGTTCGTAAAGTTTACGGCCCACCACTTCGGCCGTAGCGCCTCCGATACCGGCATCGACTTCATCAAATACGATGGTTTCCACGGCCCCGGTTTCAGCCAGGATGGCTTTCAATGCCAGCACCACTCTGGAAAGCTCACCGCCTGAAGCAATGCCGGCCAATGGTTTTATTTCTTCTCCCGGGTTTGGCGCGATCATAAAAGTGGCGCGGTCAATGCCGGTTTCAGTGATGGGATGATGGTCGAATTGCAGATAAATGCTTGTTTTCTCTTTCGTTGCAATGGGCCGCAGGACCACCTCAAAATCGGTGTGAGGCATATTCAGGGAGCCTAATTCGGCGGCCACCTTCAGTGCGAAAACCGCGGCCGTCTTTTTTCTTTTTTTTGATAGCTGCATTGATCTGCGTTTCAATTGGGCGTGTAATTTTAAAAGCTTAACTTCGACGTCCTTGATTTGGTCGCTTATGTTTTCGATCCCGGAAAGCTCCTGTTCGATAGTCTTCAGTCGGGAAAAAACAGCTTCAATCGAACCGCCGTATTTACGTTTGAGTTTGTTGAGCGTATCCAGCCGCTCTTCAACGGCTTCAAGCCGCTGTTCATCCATCTCTATCAGATTTAGATACGAGCGCAATTCTTCAATTAGGTCTTCGATTTGATAAGCCGCTGTGCCCAGTGAATCCGCTTTCGTCGCCAGCTGCGAATCAATCCGACCGGCATTTGTGAGATTTTTCTTTACTTCCAGGATTCTTTCGATGACAGATCCCGACGATCCGTAAAGTTCTTCAATACTGCCGTAAACCGTCTGATAAAGAGTTTCGGCATTTTTCAGACGCAAGCGTTCGTTTTCCAACCCGGTGTCCTCTTCCTGGACCGGGTTGGCTGCGACGATTTCTTTTTGCTGAAACGTAAGCAGTTCGATGTGTTCGGCCTGGCGCTGCCGGATGGTCGTCAGACGGTTGAGTTCTTCAATCAGCGGCAGAATCTGATGATAGTTGTCACAGGTTTGCCGGCGCAACGCCATCAAACCCCCGAAACGATCAAGTATCAGCAGGTGCTGCTCTTCTTTCAAGAGGCCCTGGTGGGCATGCTGCCCGGAGATACTGGCCAGATCTTCGGTGATGGTGTTTAGCAGCCCGATGGTCGCCAGACGGCCGTTGACATATACCCGGTTGCCGTCGGAGCGCGAAATAATTCTTCTGATCAAAAGCCCTTCCGCCGGATCGTAGCCGTTTACGGACAGGGACTCGGCAATACTTCCGGTTTGTGAAATTTGAAACAGTCCTTCCAACTCGGCCGTCTCGGCCCCGGTGCGCACAAGATCGGCCGAGGCCCTGCTTCCGAGCAGCAGATTGACGGCATTGAGGATAATCGATTTGCCGGCGCCGGTTTCCCCGCTTAAGATGGTGAGGCCGTCGGAGAAATCGATTTTAAGGTCGTCGATGATGGCAAAATTACGAATGGAAAGTTCTTTAAGCATTGTGCTGCTAGCCTTTTTTATCCGCCAACCTGTCCAGCGCCCCACCGCTTAAACGATATAGGATCCATTCTTTCATGGGGGTGGCGCCAAGTTTTTCGTAAGTCCTGATCGCCGGTGTGTTCCAGTTCAAGACCGACCATTCGAAGCGGCCGCAGTTTCGTTCTGTGGCCAACGCGGCGATATGGGCCAGCATCTTGCTGCCGAAGCCTTTGCCGCGGTGCTCCGGTTGCACATAGAGATCTTCCAGATATATTCCTGGTTTTCCGAGAAAAGTAGAAAAATTATAGAAAAATAACGCGAAGCTGATCGGAAGGCCGTCATTTTCTCCTATCAGGGTTTCGGCAAACGGGCGTTCACCAAAGAGCGTTTTGCGGATATCGTCCACCGACGCGGCCACTTCATGCGCAAGGTGTTCATATTCAGCCAGTTCCTTTATCAAAGAGAAAATGACCGGTGCGTCTTTCTCCGTCCCCGTTCTAATCATATAGTTCGATGTTGCCGACAAATTCACCTCCTGGGTTGTCAGTGCCTTTTGTTGGATTTAGTTCCGTTTCTTATTTAAAATCATATCCCATAGCAACAACAGCCTCCCGGTCACCGGGTTGATTGCGGTTGAACAAGTATTGCG
>JBAVYC010001520.1:0-1520 GCA_049698595.1 Desulfobacterales bacterium
TTTTATCCTGAGCAAAATTTTATGCAAAAAACGGCGGTTCTTTTTTTAAGCAGTGGGGGATCATAAGTTATTTAACCCAATAATAAAGGAGGTTTGAGGATGAAGCGATTTAAACATGCATCCATGATGGCAGTCCTTATTTTAGGTTTAATGGGGATATTCTTTCAAGTGGGATGGGCTGGAGAAGGTGCACCGGAAAAGATTAATTGTGATGCTGAGATTGCGTGGGATGTGGTCAAGGAGGCTAAACTGACCCAGTTCGACTGCGCTCTAGGTGAAAGTGGCGGCCAACCGGCACTTATCTTTACCGTCGGCCTTGAAAATGCATCGGATAAATCCCAGCGCTATCGGATTAACATCTTTCTGGAAGACATGGACAAGGGTTTCGGTCATCTGGTGCCGCGCAAAGGCAGTCCGCCGGTGTTGGAAGCCGGAAAGAGCGCAACCGTCAAAATTCCTTTCATTGGCACGGATAAAGAATCGAAGAAAATTCTCGTGATTGTAAAGACCGTCAGCGTTGATTGAGAAAGGATGCCCATACAATTTAACTTGTAGTACTAAGGAGGGTTTTATTATGAAAAAGTCGAGCTTGAAAATTGGCCTTTGGGGCATTGTGTTATTGTGTTTCGTCTTTATGGCAGCCGGTCCTGCAATGGCCCGGACCCAATTTGTTTCCATCGGAACCGGTGGGACCGGCGGTATTTATTACCCCTACGGCGGAGGTGTCGCTGAAATTTGGACCAAGTATGTCAAGGATGTCAAAGCGGTGGCCGAGGTCACCGGCGCCAGTGTGGAGAACGTAAAACTGGCCCACAAGGGTGAAACCGTTATTGGCGAGGTTATGGGCGATGTGGCGGCAGCAGGCTTCAACGGCTTGTCAAAATTTAAAGGCAAAAAACATGATATCCTCTCCATGGCCATCATGTATCCCAACCTGCTGCAGGTGGTCGTCCTGAAAAAAAGCGGGATCACCGACATCGAACAGATTAAAGGCAAAAAAATCAGCTCGGGCAGCCCCGGCAGCGGCACCAACTTCATGTCGGAAACGGTGTTCAAGGCCCTCGGGATTCCGCTGGATTCCTACAGCGACAGCCGCCTGTCGTTTACCGAAACCGCCAACGCGCTGCGCGACGGCACCATCGACGTGGGTTTCTGGTCTGTGGGACCCGGTACCAGCTCGATTCTGGATCTGGCCACCACCCATGATATCCACATCATCTCTTTTACCGCAGCCCAACAGGAAAAAATCCAGGCCGCCAACCAAGAATACTCTGCCGTTGATCTGGCCGGCGGTGTTTACCGGGGAGTTGACGAACCCATTCCGACCATCGGTGTTTGGAACGTGATGATCTGCCAAAAGTCGCTGGACACAGACCTGGTTTACAACCTGGTGAAAGCCCTCTTCGAACATCAGGACTATTTGCTCAAAATTCATCCTTCGGCTTCCTATACCACAGCCGAGAATGCGGTCAAGTATTCGCCTATTCCGCTTCATCCGGGTACGGTCAAGTATTTAAAAG
>JBAVYC010001521.1:0-3892 GCA_049698595.1 Desulfobacterales bacterium
TTCAAAGGCTTTCACCATTTCTTTGTGGAAACCAAACACAACGGGCACAACGGCCGAATCGGCGTAAAACTGACCGGTCAGATTGAGATAACACTTCTTAAAAGAGTTGATCAACAGCGGATAGACATGGTTGTCGGATGCCAATGCCACCAGATGGTGAAAATTAAAATCCAGTACTGCGAATGTCAATATAAAAAGAACCTTTTCAATTATGTTACCAAGCTTTGCCGGGTATTCTTCTGTACCTTCCATGAAAAACGGGTAGATTCCATGATCGATATAGTCCTGAAAATATCTCAGTACAGGGCCTTCAGCCACAACCTCCGAAGAAATAGATGAGTGATCGCTCAGCAAGTCCTTAAATTCTATAGAGGGAAATTCTATCTCTCCGGTTAGATAGAGATATTCTCTAAAAGAAAGTCCCGGCAGATTATAAAAAACGGCACGCCTCGATAAATCAGCCTTCCCAAGCTGCAACCCGAGGGAAGAGCTGCCAGAAAAAAGGATCTTTGCTTTGGGGAAGGCATCATATAGATTTTTGACCTCCTGTGGCCACCCACCGTATTTGTGAATTTCATCTATTACAATAACCTCTCCACCCATTTGGAAAAACTGCGATGCGATTTCATAAATACCGAGGGCTTCAACGCGAATGTGATCCGCCGAGATATAAAGATAATTTGGGGAGTCGGGTCCTGTCTCCGCCAAATGCTGCAGTAAAAGGGTTGTTTTGCCGGTTCCCCGGCCGCCAACAAGTCCTATTAAACGGTTTTTCCAATTGATCTTCCCGTAAAGGTATCGTTTAAAATTGCGCGGAACCTGTTTCAGGAGATTATCCTGAATACTGAAAAATTTGCTCAAGTCGATCATGAGGGCAACTCGTAAATTAAAATTAATGTATCTTTCAGTTTTCGCTAACTCAAGTTAACAAAAATCAAAATTATCGTCAAGTATATTTGACGATTCGGGGAATCAATAGGATAGTTTGTTCGTCTTGCGGTTTTAAAATGAGGGTTTAGGTGGTTATTTCTATCAGATCACAATATTTTATACTAATTTCAAAAATTTTTATTGCGGTTATTCCCGATGGTCCTTGCTGTCGTGATAGCCTCTGGAGGATACGTCGTTCAATCCTTTTCCCCTCATCCCCCGAAGGCAGCCTCCGGTATGTCGACCGTCGCGGCATCGCTGGCCTCGATGGCATTCATTTTCCCCATGGTAATCGGCAGAATTGAGTTGATGAAGTATTTGGCCGATTGCAACTGCCCCTCATAAAAAGCCGTCTCCTTGTTTTTAGCCGCTTTTTCCTGTCTGGCCTTGAGGTCCAAACCGCCGGCCAGTTTTTCCAGTTTCGGCACTGCAATCGTCGCCCGCCACAGCAGCATCCAGGCCAGGCAGACATCCCCCATGACATCCAGAAACGGTTTGGCATAGGCAAAGGCCACCTTGAAATCGGCCGACAGCGCGGTTTTGCCCAGATGCATGGCGATCTCACCCAACCGGTTGACGGCCTCGTCAACCCGGGCGGCCGGATCTTCCAGCCCCGTAATTTTTTTGGCGGCAACGGAGATTTTTTGGATCTCCCCAAGGTAATTCATGAACACCAAACCACCCTTCATGCCCAGCTTACGTCCCAGCAGGTCCATCGCCTGGATCCCGTTGGTTCCCTCATAAATGGAGGCAATCTTACAGTCCCTGAGGAGCTGTTCCACTGGATAATCACGGGTATAGCCGTATCCGCCATGAACCTGAACGGCCTCCGTACAGACATCGAAACCGCGATCCGAACAATAGGATTTAATGACCGGGGTCAGCAAATCGACCAGGCCCTGGTAATACTCACTTTTCTCCGGATCGTCGCTACAGGATAACTTGTCAAACAGTGAGCTGACATAATAGATAAAACTGCGCATCCCCTCGACATGGGACTTCATCCACAGCAGCATGCGGCGCACATCCGGATGGTGGATAATGGGCACCTGGGGTGCATCCGGGTCGCGCATGCATTCGAGATCTCTGCCCTGCAGACGTTCCCGGGCGTAATTCAGTGAATACATATAGGCGGCGGATCCGCTGATAAAGCCGATAAATCCGACCGCCAGACGGGCCGCGTTCATCATGTAAAACATGGCGCGCATTCCCTTATTCTCTTCGCCCAGCAAAAATCCCCGGCATTGGCCCTTGCCGCCCAGGGCCATGGAGCAGGTGGAACTGCCGTGGATGCCCATCTTTTCCTCCAGGCCGGTGCAGACGATGTCGTTGGGTTCGCCCAGACTGCCATCGTCATTGACCCAGATTTTGGGAATGATAAACAGCGAAATGCCTTTTGAGCCACTCGGCGCGCCTTCGATACGGGCCAGCACCGGATGGATGATATTTTCGGTCAAATCCTGGTCGCCGGCGGTGATAAAAATCTTGTTGCCCGTGATGGAATAGGTCCCGTCCGGATTTTTTACGGCCGAGGTCGTCAGCGCACCCACATCGGACCCGGCCTGGGGCTCGGTCAGCTGCATGGTACCGCTCCACTGACCGGTATACATTTTTTTTAAAAACAGTCTTTTCTGTTCTTCGGTGCCGTAGACTTCAATCAGTTCTCCGGCGGCATGGCCCACTACACCATAGAGCGTAAAGGCATAATTGGCGCCCACCAGATATTCGGCGGCGGCCTGGGATAGACAATGCGGAAGCCCCTGGCCGCCGAGTTCCGGGTCCGCCACCATAGCGGTCCACTCGCCTTCTCTAAAAAGCTGATAGGCACGATGGTAACATGCCGGCACCTTCACCTGCCCGTTTTCCAGCCGGACCCCTTCCCGATCGCCCTCGGCGAAGGTCGGTAAAATTTCTTTAACGGCCAGATTGCGCGCTTCGTTGATGATCAGGTCAAATGTTTTTTTATTAAAATCAGCAAATTTTTCATGTTCCGTCAAGGCTTCGGCATTGAATTGCTCGTAGAGTACAAAATCGATGTCTCGCCGATCGGTAATTACCTGTGCCATGATCTTTTCCTCCAATTATCCTGCTCACGACCTTTATTTTCCCTCTGGTTCTTGCGAAAGTGGCGTTCTACCAGGTCTTCCAGAGGAAAAGATATTTAAAATATAGCGGAAAAAATTGTTTATCTCTTCTTCCACTTCGCTGGCCGCTTTTCCATCATCGCGGTGATACCTTCCTGGAAGTCTTCGGTTCGAAGTAAAATGCTGTTGTGATTGGCCTCCATATCCTGCTGGGTCATCAAATCGACACCATCACCGCGCTTAATAATTTTTTTGACGGCACCGGTGGCCAGAGGCGCAGTCAAGGCAATATCCTGCGCCATTTTTTCTGCCTCTTCGATAAGATTATCTGCGGAATAATAATAATTGATCAGGCCCCAATCGAGCGCCTGTTGAGCGCTGTAATCCCTGCCGGTCATCAGGATTTCCATGGCCCGGGAGGGTCCCAGGAGCCTTGAAAGTCTGGATGTGCCACCGACATCCGCAATAACACCCATCTTCAACTCCGGCATGCTCCAGATACAATCCGCGCTCATCAAACGAATATCGCAGGCCAGGGCCAGTTCGACGGCAAGGCCCAGGGCCCTGCCATGCATGGCACATATAATCGGCACCTCCACCGCTTCCAGGCGATTCAAGTATTGTTGAAATCGATAAATCAGTGCCCGCAGACCGGCGCCGCCTGCTCCGGATTCCCCCAGGCATGCGCCGACTTCAGCGCCGAGGGAGTTAAAATCGACACCGGCCGAAAAGATTTTCCCTTCCCCTTTGAGAATGATGGCCCGGACTTCAGGATCAGATACCTGATGCTCCACCATTTCGCAAAGTCCGGTCAGCATTGCAACATTGATGGCATTGCGTTTTTCAGGGCGGTTTAGAGTGATCGTGCAAATGTTGCC
>JBAVYC010001522.1:0-4794 GCA_049698595.1 Desulfobacterales bacterium
TATGAACCCAGATATTGGCATTTTTACGCTTGAATCCGCCGGAACCCTGAAACGAACAGACCCGCTCACAGTTGCGGCAGCCCAGGCACCGATCCGGTTCAACGAATATGACTTTCATGGAGAACGATACCTCCCCGAATTGTGTTGTCAGTTGCTACTTGAGTTCCCCCGCCACCGACTCCACCGCCGCCACGATTTCACCGGAACGCACCATGGCCGCCATGGCCGCCATGTCACCTGAAAGCTGGCGATCACAGTCCAGATAGCCAATCTTCTCCCGGATGGTCTGCCAGGCGGCTTTGGTACCCTCTCCGGGTGAAAGTCCTTTTTGGCGCATTACAAAATCTACGGCCTGGGCCGCGCAAAGCAGCTCCACCGCGATGACATGCTCGGTGTTGCGCATGATTTCACGGCACTGGCGGGCGGCGATGGTCCCCATACTGACATGATCTTCCTTGTTGGCAGAAGTGGGGATGGAATCCACACTGGCCGGATGGGCCAGTACCTTGTTTTCCGAAACCAAGGCGGCGGCCGTATACTGGGCGATCATGAATCCCGAATTGAGCCCTTCTTCGACCACCAGAAATGCCGGCAGTTCACTGAGCTGCGGATTGACCAGCCGCTCCACCCGTCTTTCCGAGACATTGGCCAGTTCGGCGATCCCGATGGAGAGATAGTCGGCTGTCAAAGCCAAAGGCTGACCGTGGAAATTACCGCCCAGTCTGAAATCTTCGATATCCGCGAATATGAGCGGATTGGTGGTGGTGCTGTTGATTTCGATTTCAACCACCTGTTTGACGTGCCGGATAGCATCGCGGGTAGCACCGTGGATCTGGGGTGAACACCGCAGCGTATAGGCATCCTGTACCCTCGAACAACCCTTGTGCGATTGAATGATGGGACTGTTGCGCGTCAGGCGCCGCATATTGTCGGCGGCATCCATTTGTCCGGGGTGGGGCCGAACCAAATGGATTTTTGGATCGAATTCCGCATCGCTGCCCATCAACACCTCCAGACTCATTGCGCAGGCGATATCCGCCATCTTTGCCAGACGTTGGGCATCATGAACTGCCAGGGTCTGAAGTGCGGCCATAACCTGGGTGCCATTGACCAGGGCCAGGCCCTCGCCCGCCTCCAGAATGATCGGTCTGAGCCCGGCCTTTTCCAAGGCCAACGCCCCGGGCATGCGGTGGCCCTTATAAAAAGCCTCGCCTTCTCCGATGAGAACCAAACAAAGGTGAGAGGTAGGGGCCAGGTCCCCGCTGGCGCCCACCGAGCCCTTCTCCGGGACCACCGGAAGAATCCCCGCGTTTAACATTGCCAACAATTGCTGAAAAGTTTCCAGCCGAACGCCGGCATGTCCCATGGAAATATCATGCAGCCGCACGGCCATGATGGCCCGCACCACCTCTTCCGGTAAAGGATCTCCCACCCCGGCTGCGTGGCTCAACAGAATATTACGCTGGAGTTCACGGGTCTGATCGCCGCTAATTCGGGTATGGCTGAGGGCACCGAAGCCGGTGGTAATCCCGTAGATAACGCGCTCTTCGGCAACCCACCGCTCCACCAGGGCGCGGGATCGCTCGATCCGATCGACGGCTTGAGCGCTGACATCCACCGCTAGCCGTTCACGCGCCACAGCCACGACTTCGTCAATTTGCAGATCCGGTTTATCGATAAATAACACAGTCATGGTCAAAAAAACCTTTGTTGTTAATATAATATCGCACTTGGCTTGCTAAGGCAACGCATCGTCCACCGTCGACAAGAGAATGTCAAAGTCAACTCAAACTGATTCAGATAGAAGGGACTTGCTTGCGAAGGTCGATTCAGGGCTGTTCATCTATAGGATGGTAGTGCACAGCTTGTATATACAATCAATGAATTATCTAACGCCTCTGTCATACCCTTGTCAAGCAAAAAAAGCATGGCAAAATAGTTACAGAATCAATATTTTAGAGGGCTTAGCTTTAGCCGGAATTCCACCGATGCCTTCTGCTGCCGGAGACCGCCAGCGCTGTCACATTTTCCGGTATAGACAAGTCAAGGGGGATTTGATATAGCCCGAGCATGCCGGTAAAAAAAATCCCCAAGTATATCCAGATCAAAGACCATCTTTTGCAGGGCATTGCAGCACGCCGTTTTACCGACAGGCTGCCTTCTGAAAACCAGCTGTCACGAAAATTCAGCGTCAGTCGCATGACCGCCCGCAAAGCCCTGGATGAAATCGATAAAGAGGGATTTGCAGAACGGGTGCCCGGCAAAGGCACTTTCGTAAAAGATCGTTTGGATTCGCAAGGCTATTTTCGGATCCGCCCCTCCCGCAAACACGGCCTGGAACTCAATGTGAAGCACAGCTCACGCGTTTTGGAGCTGCGGGCGGTGCCCCCGCCGGTAAAGGTGGCCGCGAAACTGGGAAATCCGGATCAGGTTATCCTCGCCCGGCGCCTGCATTATTTTGATGATAAGCCCGTGCGCTATGAAATCCGTTATCTTCGCAGCGATCTTTGCGGCGCTATCCTGAAGGAAAATCTTGAGGTGGACTCCATCCACGAGATTCTGGTATTCAAGTACAACCTGCCGTTGACGAAAGTGTGGCAGCGTATGGAAGCGGTCTCTTTAAGCGAAGAAGTGGCTTTTTTATTCAATGTCAATCCGGGCTACCCCGCTTTTCATATCCAGTGTCTGACATACACCTTCAAGGATGCCGTTACCTGGGTGGAATACCTTATCCGCGGAGAAATCGCATTCGAGGACAGCTTCTACCCGCAACAGACTAAACCCTAAAGTTGCAAAATTGGGGTAAACTGAGCGCCGAGCCCCTTGCCTATTAAATCGGAGGGTTAATTCGCAAATCAACGGTAGACAAAACCAGCGGAAAAGGGTATGGATTTGATGCAAAGAGGCCTGAGCTTTTTTCGAGACTGTGCTCTGAAATAATGGCCCCTGAAGGGCAGCAAACACGCAGATCATTTATAGCCAATGGGTGGTTTGGGCTCATAGCAATTCATACAGCCAAAACCCGCCTAACCAGACCGACAGGTAATTTATGGAATCCGGTCCGTATATCAAAAATAAGAACCTGTGGCAGAAAATTCACCGGTCCCCGCTCTTTGATATATCTCAGTTTATTCTACTCGTCGGTGCAATCCTCTGGTTCTTCGTCAACAGCAGCGAGCAAATGGGATACAACTGGCAGTGGTACCAGATCCCGCGCTACATATTTACCCACGATGAAGCCGGCTACTACGCCGGCCCGTTGTGGGATGGGTTGATGGTGACCTTTCGCATCTCGGGAATCAGCCTGTTGCTGGCCTTCATCATCGGGTTGGCGACCGCTCTGTTTCGCCTCTCCAATTCCTTTGCGGCCCGGATCATCGCCCGGGTCTATCTGGAGGCCATCCGCAATACCCCGCTGCTGATTCAATTATTTTTCATCTATTTTGTTTTAGGGCCGGTGCTGGGCATCAGCCGCATGGCCTCGGCCATCCTTGCCCTGAGCCTGTTTGAAGGCGCCTATGCCTCGGAAATCTTCCGGGCCGGCATTGTCTCAATTCGACGCGGCCAGTGGGAAGCCGCCTACAGCCTTGGTTTGAGCAGCTTCGACACCTATTATTGTGTTATCCTGCCCCAGGCGATCCGACGAATTTTGCCGCCCCTCACAAGCCAGGCCATCTCCCTGATCAAGGATTCAGCCCTGGTCAGCACCATCGCCATTTACGACTTGACCATGCAGGCCCAGGCCGTGATTGCCGAAACCTTTCTCACATTTGAACTATGGTTCACCGTGGCAGGTATGTATCTGGCTGTCACCGTGACCCTGTCTTTCATTGTCAATTGGATGGAAAACCATTTTAAGGTGGTCACCTGACCCGGCGATAAGGAGATGCAGCATGCCGATCAAGGATGTGGAGGATTTTATCATCGTCGTTGAGCACATCAACAAAACCTTTGCCAACGGCGTCCAGGCCGTGGTTGATTTTAGCGCCAAGATTCAACGGGGTGAAGTGGTGGTGGTGATCGGCCCGTCGGGGTCAGGCAAGTCAACCTTCCTGCGCTGCCTCAACGGGTTGGAAGAGATCGACAGCGGTTTCATCGTCATCGACGGCATTGCGCTGAACGACAGTAAGAAAAACCGGTTGGAAATTCGCAAAGAGGTCGGTATGGTCTTCCAGCAGTTCAACCTTTTCCCCCACATGACCGTGCTGGACAATGTCAATCTTGCCCAACGACGCGTTCGCAAAAAATCCAAGGAAGCGGCCAATGCCATGTCAATGGACCTGTTGAAAAAAGTGGGGATTACCGAAAAGGCCGATATTTTTCCCAACCAGCTTTCCGGCGGTCAGCAGCAGCGGGTGGCCATCGCCCGGGCGCTGGCCATGATGCCCAAAGTGATGCTGTTCGACGAGGCCACCAGCGCCCTGGATCCGGAAATGATCGGCGAAGTGCTGGATGTGATGAAGGACCTGGCCCGCGAGGGGATGACCATGATTTGCGTAACCCATGAAATGGGATTTGCCAGGGAGGTGAGTGACCGGGTCATTTTTATGGAAGACGGCAAAATTGTGGAGGTCGGCACCGCTGAACATTTTTTCACCGCCCCGGTCGAAGAGCGCACCCAGCTTTTCTTGAGCCAGATACTATAGCCAGATCGGTTCCAGGTTCAGGTTCCAGGTTCAGGGTTCAGCTCAGCCTCTGGCCTGAAAAGTGGCCAAGCTGATCGGAAAAGAAACTGATGAACGTCGAACATTGAACGTCCAACATCGAACGTCGAATGAATGTATTCTGTCTATT
>JBAVYC010001523.1:0-6146 GCA_049698595.1 Desulfobacterales bacterium
GAACAGGGCATTTAAACAAAGGATCGGTATTAGATACCATCTTGATCCTTTAAATGACTCAGAGACGCATGATTATATAAATCATCGTCTCAAAGCTGCCGGGTCGGATAAAGAAATTTTCAGCTCCAAGGCGATAGCGCAAATTCATTTCTCTTCAGGCGGATTTCCCCGGCTGATTAATACTATCTGTGATCTCGCGCTGTTGACAGGTTATTCTTCAGGCACAGACAAAATTGACGAAAACATCATTAAAGAATGCGCCCGGGAAATGGAATTGCCCGGCGAATTAGAGCTTGTCGAGCAAAAAAAGAAAAACAGCGGCTCAGGCGGGGGAAAACCACGCGCTGCCAGGAGCATCCGTCCGGGTTTTAGCAGATTTAATTTAGCTGCTGCTATCGTTGGTGCAATAATGATCGCGGCCTTTGTAATGTATAATTTTTACCCAAATCATTCTCGATTCCCAAGGATCTCAGAAGAGGCCTTCCGGAACTATAAGCGATATGAAGAAAAAATTGATCATGCCAAAAAGGAGCTTCGGCTTGCCGATGAAGAGCCGCAGGGGGAGCTTTCAGGGCAGAAAAAATTTGAAAAAAATGTTAAAAAAAATACCGGCGCCAAAACCGGATTCCACCAAAGCTACATAATTTATTTCCAAAATGCCTCAGAGGATCTTTCCCAAAATAGCCTTGAAACTCTGGATGAATTAGCAGTGTCGATTAAAGATTATCCAAATTCTATAATCATTATTGAAGGTCATACAGATTCCCAAGGTAATTACTGGCGCAATAAAAAGCTTTCCCAAATTAGGACGAACCTAGTAAAAAACTATTTCGTTAAACACGGGGTGATTGCATCGAGAATTAAAACCATGGATCTGGACGCAAAATATCCGAAAGAACGTCATGATCCTGAGGCTGGGGGGGGGAAGAGTCACCGCGTAGAGATTAAAATCATATCCCCCCAGCGGAATTTGATCCTTTCACGAAGTTAAATTTCAACCTTCAATTGTCACCATCCAGAATTCCCTACAGGCCGCTTGCCAATCATGAGCGAACCGAACTTGCCCCCCATGTTGCCTAAGCAATATGCAAAAAAATAGCCAATGATCCATTATGATAACCGATATCAAAGAGAAAACACCATTTAACGGATATCTCCCTTGATGAATACAAAAAATGTTTTTTTATTGCAAATTGAAAACGTTTCGTTAATATTGTATTCGTTAAAAGGATGACACCCATGATTATAGGCTTAGACGTAGGCGGCACCCACACCGACGTGGTCCTTGTCGGCAGGAATGGGCTCATAAAAGAGATAAAGGTTCCCACCGATCCGGCGGATCTGTTCCATTCCGTTTCAGCTGGATTAGCAGCGATAACAAGGAACCATGATGCTGGGAAAATAAACCGCATTGTCTTGAGCACCACGCTGACCACCAACGCC
Organism: Desulfobacterales bacterium; assembly: GCA_049698595.1. Lineage (GTDB taxonomy): Bacteria > Desulfobacterota > Desulfobacteria > Desulfobacterales > JAFDCJ01 > JAFDCJ01. Next base: position 1,444 of record JBAVYC010001523.1, read on the forward strand.
ATCGTTCAAAATAAAACTCAACCGGTAGGTATGATTGTTGCCGGAGGCCCCGGAATCGATCCTGAATATTACCGTACCAACGCCAATTACTTTGCGGTTTCAGGCTCTATTGATCACAGGGGCCGGGAAATAGAACCGATCGATCCCGCTGAGATCAAGGAAATCCGTGCTCATTTAAAAACAGAAGGAATTGAACATGTTGGCGTGGTGGGTAAATTTTCCGTTCGCAACCCGACCCACGAATTGGAAATCAGCGAAATATTAAAAACATCATTTGAAAAAGTTTTCATGGGTCACCGTATATCCGGTAGCTTAAATTTCCCCCGCCGGATTGCAACCACCTATTTAAATGCCTCAGTTTATCCGATCCACAAAGAATTTTACCATGCGGTGGAAAAATCACTGGAAGCCAAAGGACTGAGGCTGCCCATTCGCCTGCTTAAGGCGGACGGCGGAAATATGAGATTCAATTCCACCATTGAGCATCCCGCGCAAACGATTCTTTCAGGCCCGGCCGCCAGTGCCATGGGGGCCGTAGTCTTCGGTCCTCAAAAAGAGGATACCCTGGTTATGGATATCGGAGGCACAACCACCGACATGGCGGTTCTCATCAACCGGTCTCCGGTGCTGGATCCGCATGGAATTGAGCTGGGCAAGTATAAGACACTGATCCGCTCCCTTGAAACCCTTTCCATAGGTCTGGGTGGGGACAGTGCCGTCAGGGTAAGCAATGGAAAACTGCAGGTCGGCCCCCAGAGGATGGGTCCGGCAATGGCGTACGGGGGACCGGCGCCGACGCCTACGGACGCGCTTTTTATTCTGGAAAATATCACCGATGGCAGCCGGGAGAAAGCGGTCGCAGGAATGGAGCCTCTGGCCCGTACTCTCGGTGTTTCAGTCAAAACCCTAGCCGCCGAAGTTCTCGATGTCACCTGTAAAAAAATATTGACTGCCGCCCGGCAACTGATCTATCGGATCAACAGCAAACCGGTGTATACCGTCCATGAACTTCTGGATGGTTATGTCGTGCACCCTGAATCGATCCTGGTTCTCGGCGGTCCGGCGCCATATTTTGCCAAATATCTGGAAAATACTTCGGATTATCGTGTGCGTGTTGTGCCCAGATGGAAAGTCGCCAATGCCATTGGTGCAGCCCTGGCCCGCACCACCTGTGAAGTCACTTTTTTTGCCGACACCGAAAGTCGGATCGCCCGCGCCCCCGAAGAAAACTTCAGTCAAGCCATTGAGCATGGCTTCGACATCGACGCAGCCATTCACCTGGCCTTTGAACTGTTGAGAGCCAAGGCCCTTAAGCGGGGTGCCAATGCCGAATATTTGGAAATGGAAGTGCTTGAAAGCTTCCAATTTAACATGGTGCGCGGTTTTAACACCACCGGAAAAAATATCCGCATCAAAGTACAGGTCAAGCCGGGGTTGATTCATGGGTACGATCCGGTAATTGCTAAACTGTCACAATAGATCAGAATAAACGCCTAGTCAGCTTTTTACATTTAACCCTTAAACCTATAAATACGAAGCACGCCTGATCTTAATAAAATTAGCCGAAACAAATCAGAATATCAAATGACAAAAATCCCAAAATCTTGTTTTGATCATTTAGATTTAGGATTTTGAGTTTGTCCTTCGACTGGGCTCAGGATGGTGAACTGGTCGCACCATTTCCAATTTCGGGATTCGAATTTCGAATTTACCAATGCCAAGAACACAGCAAGAGGCCATTAAAAATTAGACGGAGATCGACAACACCTAATGTTGAAAGCAAAATATAAAACCGGGCTCGTGTTTTTCCCCGCCTTCGACTGGGCCATCAGCCCCACCCATCCTGAAAGGGAAGAGCGATTGCTCTATACCCAGGATCAGGTGTTTGAAGAAGGTCTCTTCGATATTGATGGGGTCACAGAGCTTAAACCGGACCCGGTTACCTTAAAAGATATTCAGCGAGTACACTTTTGCGTACCGGACGTTTGGAGTGTTGCCACCGAATCCCATTTCATCAGTGCCGGTGGTGCCAAAACCATCGGCATGGCGGTACTCGATGGACAGATTGATCGCGGCTTTGCCCTTGTCAGACCACCGGGACATCACGCCATGCGCATTGTGCACGGTGCCAGGGGGTTTTGCAATATCAATATCGAAGCCGTTATGATCGAATATCTCCGCCAAGCCTACGCCGTCGACCGGGTTGCTATTGTTGATACGGATTGTCACCATGGTGACGGCACCCAGGATATCTACTGGCATGACCCGGACACTCTCTTTATTTCCATTCATCAGGATGGGCGCACCCTGTATCCCGGCTCGGGGTTTTCGGATGAACTGGGGGGCATCAACGCGGTGGGCCAAACACTGAACATTCCCCTGCCGCCGCACACATCTGAAGAGGGCTTTCTGGATGCCGCAAAAAACATTGTCATGCCGATTCTCGAAGATTTTAAGCCGGACCTCATCATCAACTCCGCCGGTCAGGACAACCATTACAGCGACCCGATTACAAATATGAATTTTTCAGCCCAGGGCTACGCCGACCTGACGGCCATGCTTAAGCCGGATATTGCCGTATTGGAAGGCGGCTATTCCATTGAAGGGGCGCTTCCCTATGTCAACGTTGGCATCATTCTCGCCATGGCCGGAGTGGATTACAGCAAGGTAAAAGAGCCGAACTACAATCCGGAAAGTATCCGGCAGACACAATCGGTGACCGACGCGATCGCAAAAATCGGTGAAATCACACGCTCCATTTGGCATCAAAGGGAAAATATAAAAGATCAACTCATGGCGAAACCGACACCTCAACGCCGGACACGCAACATTTATTATGATACCGATGGTATCCAGGAATCCCAGTCAGAAGAAATTCAAATATGTAGTGATTGCGCCGGAGCTCTACGGATTGATTCAGCCTCAGACCGCGGCAGACACATCCTGGCCGTGCAAATACCTCGAAAAGCCTGCAGCAAATGCAAAGAAATCGGCTACCGCTGGTACGATACACCAGACACCGACCCATTCGATATGATCTTTCTTCAAGACCGCACAGAAGATGCATATTTAGAAAAAAGAATTGAATAATTATCGACCATCTCAAATAAAGAGAAATCTCCAAGTCCGCGCCCGGCTCATCCAGGCAATTCGCTCCTTTTTTATAGATCGGGAATATCTCGAAGTTGAGACCCCCATCCGCATTCCGGCTCCGGCTCCCGAAGCTCACATCGAGGCTGTCATCACCGGTGATTGGTTTCTGCAAACCTCACCTGAGTTGTGTATGAAGCAAATGCTGGCCGCAGGATATTCCCGGATTTTTCAAATCTGTAAATGTTTCCGGCACAAAGAGAGGGGCCGCAAACATCTCCCGGAGCTCACCATGCTGGAATGGTACCGTAGCGGTCAAAATTACAAAGATCTCATGAACGAATGTGAAGACCTCATCTGCGCTGTCGCCCGCCTGATAAACGGCAATGAAAAAATCAGCTATCGGGGCCTGGAAATAAACATCGCTACTCCCTGGACGCGCATGTCGGTGGCCGCTGCCTTCCAGCGCTATGCATCTATGGAAATGGAAAAGGCGCTTGAAAAAGATTGCTTTGATGAGGTTGTGGCAACCGAGATTGAACCAAACCTGGGATCAACGACACCGCTCTTTCTTTATGACTATCCGGCGCCCTGCGGGGCTCTGGCTAGATTAAAACCCCGCAACAATTTGCTGGCCGAACGTTTTGAGCTTTATATCGCTGGAATTGAGCTGTGCAACGGCTTCAGTGAACTGACCGATTCTGCCGAGCAGAAAACCCGATTCGAAAAAGAGCAGCGACTGCGTCAATCTTTTGGTCGTCCGGTTTATCCGATGCCGCAAACATTCTTAACGGCTTTGAAAGACATGCCGGCGGCCGGCGGCAATGCGCTGGGAATCGATCGTCTGACAATGCTGTTTTGTGACGCAACTGAAATTGATGACGTGGTTGCCTTTACGCCCGAAGAACTCTGACTTGAGTTTGCCTGAAACGACATCAAATCAATTCAATCAGGAGGGTATTCATGGCTTCCTCCAATGAAATTTTTAATACTCCAACGGATTCCCGGCACCTTACCCAATTCATCGATAATCTAACCATAGACGACCAACGGATGCTGGCGAGGATTTTGAATAACTGGGATGACAGGGATCAGAGAAAACAACCCCGCACACCGTGTTCAATTATCACCGAATATACTGTCGCCAACCGGTTGCACTAAGGCACCATAGAGAATATCAGCCCCGGCGGGGCATATATTGCAAACCGGCCCCTGTTTCCGGTGAGTGAGGAGATTTCTCAAAGCTTTTTTATCCCGAATTTTGAAATCCCGATTCGGTCTGAGAGTGAAATTATATGGGTCGGATCGAATGGATTCGGTGTGCAGTTTAAACGGTTTGTAAGTCAACCCTAGTTTTTATTTCACCCGCAAACAATTAAGGCAGAGCCGCAGGCTCTGCCTTTTTTAATCTAAACCCATAATTGAATGTATCCTCAGGATGGCTCCTCAGCTTCCTGGATCACATTTGCTTTCTTTTTAACAATATATTCTTTGATCCTCGTTCCGTCCATTTCCTTAACCGTAATGATAAAATCTCCAATCCGAAACTCTTCTTTTTCCTCAGGGATTCTGCTGATATGATCGAGGACATAGCCGGAAAAAGTATCATATTC
>JBAVYC010001524.1:0-2695 GCA_049698595.1 Desulfobacterales bacterium
ATCGGTGAAATTCACGGCAAGACCGGATATTTCAGGGTAACGCCCGGAACCGATGAGGAAAACGAAAGATTCATGAAATTTATCAGATCGTATTTTGGGTAGCACCCCAATTGAGCGATACTCAATTGGGTGGTACTGGGTATTGGGCAATGGGTACTTGGTATTGGGTAATTGGTACTGGGAATTAGTGTTTATTGGATAAATTCCCCGATGACAGTACCTGTTACCAAATACCTTCTCAAGTGAGTTTGACTCAATTAATTGGTGAATAACGAGGTCTGTAATTGAAAATCAGGGAGCGGTTTTATCCGGCAAAAATTCGGCCGGTTAAGCCGCTCCCGTTACATTGATACAACACCTTGAAAAATGAATATCCTCATAACTATATTTTCTAATATACAAAAATTAGAATTAAGTGTTTGTGCCGATGACTAAATCCAGGATCGAGAATCAAGTATCCAGTATCGAGCAACTCGTAAACCGAAAACCGTAACTCACAACGCGCAACGTGCAACTCGTAACCCGTAACACGCAACCCGTAACGCGTAACCCGTAACCCGCAACTCGAAACACGCAACACCAAACGGAGGAGTCATAGCCATGCAAGACAGTGCTCAAGTTGTCATCATCGGTGGCGGAATTGTCGGCTGCAGCACCGCTTATCATCTGACTAAAATGGGATGGAAAGACGTTGTCCTTATAGATAAAGGGGAACTGACCAGCGGCTCTACCTGGCATGCCGCCGGTCTGGTCGGGCAATTGCGCTCCGAGCGCAATATCACCCGAATGCTGCAGTACAGCGTCAGTCTGTACGACAAATTGGAAGAAGAGACCGGCCTTAACACCGGCTGGAAAATGAGCGGCTGTTTGCATCTTGCCAGCACCCTCGAGCGGATGTACGAATTAAAAAAAGGCGCGACGACGGCCCGCAGTTTTGGACTCGAGATGAATATCATTTCGCCTCGCGAAGCCTACGACCTTTGCCCGATCATCTCCCTGGATGGTATCATCGGGGCGGCCTACATGCCCACCGACGGCCAGGCCGATCCGGCCGGTATTACCCAGGCGTTGGCCCAGGGCGCTCGCAATCGGGGCGCTAAAATTTATCGCAATACACTGGTTACCGGGTTTGACTTCGGCCAGAACCGGGTATCGGCAGTCAAAACCCAAGCCGGAGATATTCAGTGCGAGATTGTGGTCAACTGTACCGGCATGTGGGGATTTCAAGTTGGGGAAATGCTGGGGGTCAACACGCCGGTGGTACCTTTTCAGCACCAGTTTGCCGTCACCAACCCCATCGATGGATTGGCGCCGAATTTGCCGACCATCCGTGATAAAGACAACCTGATCTATTACAAAGAAGAGGTCGGTGGGCTGGTTATGGGAGGATATGAAAGAAACGGTATCCCTTGGGCGATCGACGGGGTCTCCAATAATTTCAACTCCAATCTGCTCGACGCCGATTTCGACCATTTTCTCCAACTGGCCGAACCGGCAACCAAACGGACCCCTTGTCTTGAGGAAGCCGGAATTCGGAAACTGGTCAACGGTCCGGAAGGATTTACCCCGGACGGCGATGCTATTATGGGTCCGGCGCCGGAACTGGATAACGTGTTCGTGGCCGTGGGTTTTAATGCCTTTGGTATTGCCGCTGGCGGTGGTGCCGGCCGTATGATGGCCGAATGGATCATCGACGGCGAACCGAGCCTGGACATCTGGCCGCTGGATATTCGCCGCTTCGGCCCCTACCACAAGAGCCGGGCGTATAATGTCGCCAGAACCCGAGAGATTTACGGCAAACATTATACGATTCATTGGCCCAATGAAGAGCATGACTCTGCCCGGGGTGTGCGCCGCAGTCCGTTGTATTTCCTCTTGAAGGAAAAAGGCGCTGTGTTCGGCGCTAAATACGGCTGGGAGCGGCCGAACTGGTTTGCTCCTGAAGGTGTGGAACCCAAAGATGAGCTGACCTTTGAGATTCCCAACTGGTTCGATTACGTGGGCGCCGAGCACAAGGCTGCCCGTGAGGCGGTGGTCTTAATCGACCAGACCTCCTTTAACAAGTTCGAAATCGGAGGCCCCGGAGCGCTGGCGTTTCTGGACCATCTGTGTGCCAACAACATCGACAAGCCGGTCGGCAGTGTGACCTACACCCAGCTGTGTAACCGGCGCGGTACCATCGAAGCTGATATCACCATCGCCCGGGTGGCGGAAGAGAAGTTTTTACTGGTTACCGGCACCGCCTTCGGACTGCATGATTCCCAGTGGATCAAAAAGCATATGCCTGCTGACGGATCGGTGATTTTCCACGATGTCACCTCAGCATTGGCGGTCATCAATGTGATCGGACCCAACAGCCGTAAACTGCTGGAAAAGGTCAGCCGGGGTGATATCAGCAACGAAAATTTCAGGTTCTCAAAATGTAAACAGATTGCCGTGGGGCATGCACCCGTCACCGTGCTGCGGGTCACCTTTGTGGGCGAGCTGGGGTATGAGCTTTATATCCCCACCGAATTTGCCTGTCACGTGTATGAATCACTCTGGGATGCCGGGCAGGATCTCGGGATCAAAAATGCCGGGTACCGGGTGATTAATTCACTGCATTTCGAAAAAGGCTATGCCAACTGGGGCTCCGATCTGACACCGGAATACACGCCCTACGACGCCGGTTTGGGTTTTTGCGTAGCGCTGAACA
>JBAVYC010001525.1:0-2331 GCA_049698595.1 Desulfobacterales bacterium
CGGCCGATAAATGTTTCCTTAAGGATAAGGCCTTCCGGTAGCTCAACCCGGTAATCGTCTTCACCGGAGTATCCATCTGCAATCAGAACAGGGCATCCAAAAGTTGCGTCGGTATAACCGTGCCGGATTGCGCCTTCCAGCTGGTATTGAGAGGTCGCCATATTATCAAAAGTGTGATAGGAAAGTGTGCAATCATTGACAACATAGGGGTGTCCACCACATGCTTTCACTTCCTCGACAATGGCGGCAATGTACTCGGGCCGCAGGATGGCCGTCCGATTGTATTCCCCGTAATGGATTTTGATGGCAACTTCATCCCCTTTATCAAAACATTCATTGAGCTTAGCTTCGTAAAAGAGGTCTTTTGCCTTGCATATCATCGATTCGGTCCAGTTAGTCGCATTAGCCTCTGAGAACCAGACTGGCGCCGCTCCTTTTTTGGTAAAAGAACCCCATTTTTCTTTAGGGGGGTTCCAGCTTTTTTTCTGATAAGAATCTCTGCCACCATCAACGGGCGCTTTCAACTCATTCCACTTCGTTGGGTCATACTTGTAATCAACCATCGATTTTTCCTCCTTTCTTCATAACGAGTGATAGGTTCCACAAACCCAAAAGGTCCTGATAGATGTCTTATACCTGTTCAAGAACCTTTTGCCAAGAGGTCGAAATTTGCTACCACCCCCTTTCCTTTTGGAGTTAAATAAAGTGTCTCAAAGTGTCTCATGAATGCAGCCTGAAAACCGTAGTACAATTGCCGAAAAGTGAACAAAAAATCAGCGACCACCAGCAGATCAGGTGGCTTATGAATTGAGTTAATGCTGCCGAAGTCAATTATCACTCATGAAGGACGCACTATCTATCTGATTAGCGCCAGACACCTTGTACCTTGTGTACCTTAGAATCGCAATCCTTATTTTTGCAAGCTTTATGCCGCCTCTTAAAGTGAGCTTTCAGAGATTTTAACTGAGTGATCAATTATTAAAATATTTATAAAAAATTCAGTAAGTTGCCTATAAACATGCCGTTAAGATTCATGAGAAATAAAGGAAATGGAAGAGACCCAACTGTAACTATACCCACGGTCTTCAGGTTACATACTCCCCTGTTCTTACCCACGAACAAAGATAACTTACCAATATTATTTAATAAAATAAAAATCTAGCGACTGGGGTCAAAAGGGTCAAAAGGCCACAATGGTTGTGGACTAAAAGCATAGCACAAAGCACAAAAAAATCGGCCGCAAGTGAAAGGTGAATTTCAAATGCCAGGACATCGGTTACTCAGGATAAATTTGTGGTTCAACGACTAAATGACCGAATACAGCCGGGTGTTAGCAATCGTAACATTCTAAAATGATGACTATAATTTACCTAATCAACCAGTAAACTATTTAACGAGGTTTGGTTTACGAAAATATTTTGAATTTATGAATTTTTTTATATAGAGTCTTGCGGTTGATTCCCAGAATCTGGGAAGCGTTACTCTGATTTCCACCTGTTTCTCCCAAAACCTCCAGGATATGATCTCTTTCAACGTCTTGCAGGGTTTTTAACCTGCGGGGTAGCTCCCTTTTATTGAAAGACAAGTGGTTTGGTAAATCATCCGCTGTGATGGTATCCGATTCCGCTAAAATCGTTCCTTTATTAATGACGGATTTCAGCTCCCTAATATTCCCCGGCCAGGCATAAGCATTTAGCATTCTAATAGCTTCAGCTGAAATTTTTTTCGGTTCACTTTCGGCAGCGTCCATCTTCAAAAAGTGCCGGGCTAAACATTCAATGTCCTCGGGACGATCTCTTAGCGGAGGAAGAGAAATTTGGATAACATCCATTCGATAAAACAGGTCTTCTCTCAGGGCGCCTTTCTTCATAGCTTTCTGCAAGTCCATATTGGTGGCAAGAATGATCCGCGTGTTCACCTGTGACTCTTTAGTTTCTCCAATCCTGCGAAATCTTCTGGTTTCCAGAAACCGGAGAAATTTCTTTTGCAGCTCCAAATCAATGTTTCCGATCTCATCCAGGAAAAGGGTCCCGTTACAACTTTTTTCCACCAATCCCAACTTGCTTTCCGAGGCTCCCGAAAAAGCACCTTTCTTGTGGCCGTAAAGTTCGCTCTCGGCTAGGTGGTGAGTAAGAAGGCCGCAGTCCAGTGTTATAAAAGGCCCGTTTTTGCGTTTGCTTTCGTCGTGAATCTGTTGGGCCAAGACATCTTTGCCAGTGCCGGTTTCCCCCTGGATCAAAACGGTTTTATTTATGGGCGCAACCTTTTTGATTAGGGCGTAGATTGCACGCATCGGGTGGCTGGGACACCGGATGTGAAGATCTTCCGTAT
>JBAVYC010001526.1:0-2604 GCA_049698595.1 Desulfobacterales bacterium
CAGGCCATGGTCGATGATATGCAGCTGTTGAGCTGGGACACCCGTCTATCATCATACGGAATAAAATGCATTTGGTAAGGAGGAATTTGATTTTTTTTGCATCCATCACATATTTGAATTCTCGAAAAATAGTTCGAAAGACTTCAATTGAAATAGGAAAAAGTTTAAAAAAGGGCCTGCAAACTGCGCATCTAGCTTGCAAACCCATCTTGTCCCGCTGACGATGGCCGTCGAAATTATACCGGGATACGGTTGGTATTTCCGAAGCTTTTACAACGACCACCTCAGCCAGGTTTTGTTAAGGTCGTATTAGGCATTAATTTTGTCAGAAGTTACACCGGTAAAAATAATGACCATTCCGCAGTTCGGACATTGGCCGGCGAAATCCTTATCGGGCGGCATGAACGGATGTTTTATATCGCAAGGTCCGCCGGCCAGGGCGGGGATCGGTAAGAGACATACACCACCGATGCCTTTCGCTATCATAGACATAAACTCACGACGAGATTGAATAGACATATATTTCTCTTTAGTAAAGTTCACGAATTTAAGTGAGCATTAGGCCTTTTGTGCGTCCCAGACCTCCGGATTCACCGTGTGAACCGGCTTATTTCCATGATAATATGCGATCAACTGCTCTACCACCCCTACGCTCATGTTGTTCATGCCTTCAAAAGTAAAAGCGGCCGTGTGAGGGGTCAATACGACGTTGTCCAGTTCCAGCAATTCTGAGTCCGTCGGTGGCTCATTTTCAAATACGTCAAGGCCGGCACCGGCAATCACCTTGTTCTTCAAGGCCTGGCAAAGATCGGTTTCATTGACGATTCCACCGCGGGCGGCGTTGATTAGAATCGCCGAGGGTTTCATGAGGCCCAGGGTTTTTTCGTTGATTATCCATTTGGTTTCCGGAATCAACGGTACATGCAGGCTGACGATATCGGAAACCTTGAGCAGTTGCTCTATTTCCATCTGCTCGATGCCCTGCTCATGGGCAAATTCCGTCGGCCAGAAAGGATCATAACCCACGACCCTCATCTGAAAACCTTTGGCCCGCAAGGCCACACACCGGCCAATCGCCCCCAGGCCGATTAAGCCGAGGGTTTTTTGCCAGATCTCGAGCCCCATGATTTTGGTGTGCTCCCAGCGATTCTCACGCAGACTCCGGTCACAGTAAATTATCTTTCTGGCCACATTTAAAATCAAGCCAAAGGTGTGATCCGCAACAGCCTGGTTGTTGGCTCCCGGCGTGTGAAAAACGATGGCATTATGGCGGGTCGCAGCAGCGATATCCACGGTATCGAGGCCGGCACCCATCTTGGCGATTACCTTCACCCGCGGCGCCATGTCCAGGACCGCATCATTTACCACCAGGTCATTGCCGCACAATATGGCATCGACCTGATTTAAGGCCTTGACAAATTCGGGGTCCTGGACACCCGATCCCCGCATATCAACGAGATCCATCCCCGAACCTTCCAACTGCTCCATCGGGGTGTTGTCAAAGGCACAAAACGGTCTGGATTCAATAAGAACGGTAAATTTTTCCATTATTACGATGATCTCCTTTCAGACAAAATCACAAATCCCCGTATAATTCTCCGGCGTAATTTTAAGCAACTCATCTTTCACCGTCCGGGAAACGTCCAGAGATTCAATAAATTCTGCAATGGTTTTGCGGTTGATGTCGACATGGGTACGGGTCAAATCTTTCAAAGCTTCATAGGGTTTAGGATAGCCCTCACGCCGCAAAATAGTTTGGATGGCTTCGGCCACCACCGCCCAGTTGTTTTGCAGATCCGCCCGGATCGCATCCGCATTTAAAATCAATTTATTCAAGCCTTTTAAAAGGGATTTCAATCCAATCAACGTGTGTGCAATCGGAACCCCGATGTTACGCGTCACGGTAGAATCGGTCAGGTCCCGCTGTAATCTTGAAATCGGCAATTTGGCCGCCAGATGCTCGAAGATGGCGTTGGCCACCCCCAGGTTGCCCTCGGAGTTCTCAAAGTCGATGGGATTGACTTTGTGCGGCATGACGGATGAGCCCACTTCACCTTTTTTTATCTTCTGTTTGAAGTAATCCATCGAAATATAGGTCCAGAAGTCTCGATCAAGATCAATCAGGATGGTATTGATCCGTCGCATGTTATCGCAGAAGGCCGCCAGGTTGTCATAATGCTCGATCTGGGTCGTCACTCTCGAACGGGAAAGACCCAGCACTTGGTTCACCAGATCGTCTGCGAACGCCGGCCAGTCGACATCCGGATAGGCAACGGTATGGGCATTGAAATTACCGGTGGCACCGCCGAATTTGGCTGAAAAGGGGACGGCCTTCAACTGATTTATTTGAACCGTCAAACGCTCGACAAACACATAAACTTCCTTACCCAGCCGGGTGGGTGATGCCGGCTGTCCATGGGTGCGGGCCAGCAGGGGGATCTCTTTCCATTCCCGGGCTTTTGTTTGCAGTGCCGCGATGACTTCCTCGAAAACGGGTGTCAACACCTCTTCACAGGCCCGCTTCAACGAGCAGGGCACGGCGGTATTATTGATATCCTGGGAAGTGAGACCGAAATGAATAAATTCTTTAAAAGCCTGCAGGCC
>JBAVYC010001527.1:0-6743 GCA_049698595.1 Desulfobacterales bacterium
GATTTAAAATATCTCAAATTTTCATAGCCTCCAATAATTCCAGCTTAATTAATTACCCGGAACTTAGCCGCGCGAGGTGCCAGCTGCGCTTGCTCGATTTCTTTCTTGAATGCCCCGTGGCAATGCCTATCACCATGGCAAATAATTCCCTTTTTGCAAAATGCAATAAATAATTTGACAATCAAATTTTTGTCACAATTTTAAAAAGGTTAGATAGGCCTACTAGTTTGAAAACGTCCGGCATTTTCACCTCAAGGCACCTAAAACCTTCAGTTTCTTGCCACATGTTTTCAAATAAAGACCACCAAGTACCCAACAGGAAGGAGCCGACATGCTTAAAAAAGCAGCCTACCCCATATTTCTGAGCTTTTGTTTTTACACGTTGTTTGTCGTGTGGACACCTCTATACGCAGGGGAAAAGACCGAACAGGAACCTCCCCCGAAACCGGTCACAACTTCCGATCCATCAATAGCGGTGGATATCCTGGCGTTGTTGGCTAAACCGCTAACCGCCAAAGAATTATTTGTCGAAGCAGATGCCTGGCTTGGACTTCTGAAAGCAAAGGTAACTGAGATTAGTAAGGCCGAAATCGAGGTTAAGAAAAAAGACAAAGCTATCGAGCAGACCGAGGCAAAAAAATCAATTGATAAGGCTAAGGAGGCCCTCGGCAAGGTTGAGAAAACAGAGGCAAGGGCTCAGGCTGAGGGCACGCAGGAAGCGGCGGAAGACGCCACCGAAGCGGCCGAAGAGGCCGTAGAGGCAGTCGAAACCGTAGCCGACACGGTCGAGAAGGCAACCGAAGATGCAATCGAGACAAAATCCGAAGAAAAATCCGAAATACTGGATGTCACGGCTGAATTGCGGGAGGAGCGGATAGCGCTGAACGACCGTCTTTATGTCATACTTGATGAATTGAACGAAAAGCTTGGCAAGACTGCCGCGGGAACAGACAATGAGAAAGTGGTACCCTACCGGCGTTATGCCCAGTCGGTCAGCGGTATCAAGGTGGATATCTCGGATACGGTGGCGGCCTATGCCAGTATTGTGGGATGGCTTAAGTCAGAAGAAGGCGGGATTCGCTGGGCAAAGAATATCGGTATCTTTATCACTACCGTGTTTGCGTTCTGGCTTTTGGGATACCTTTTCAGCAAGCTTATTGACCGGGCGCTTAGACTCGCCAATCTTTCATCTATTTTGCTGCGAAATTTCCTGGTGAGGGCTGTACACCAGGCCGCCGTGATCATCGGCATTATTGTCGGTCTCTCCGCCCTGGAGGTAAACATTGGTCCCCTGCTCGCCGTGGTTGGTGCGGCCAGCTTTGCGGTCGCTTTTGCTTTGCAGGGCACACTCAGCAATTTTGCCAGCGGCCTGATGATCATGTTTTACAAACCGTTCGATGTCGGCGATGTCATTGAGGTTGGGGGATTTGTCGGCATCGTGAGGTCCATGAGTCTGGTCAATACTACGATTACGAAATTTGACAACCAGGTTATGATCGTACCCAATAACTCGATCTGGGGCAACACCATCACCAACATCACAGGCAGCGAGGAGCGGCGCGTCGATTTGGTTTTCGGTATCAGCTATAGTGACGATATCAACCGAGCACAGAAAATCCTCGAGGATATCGTGGGCGAGCATCCGCTGGTGCTGGCTGATCCTGAGCCCATGATCAAAATCGATGAGCTGGCAGACTCCTCTGTAAACTTCATTTGTCGTCCCTGGGCCAAGACCGAAAATTTCGGTCAGGTACGCTGGGATATCATTCGAGCCGTCAAAGAGCGCTTTGACGAGGCTGGTATTTCAATTCCATATCCGCAGCGGGATATTCACGTTTACACGGCGACGGCACCTTCCGAATCCGTACCTGCATAGGGAGATCACTTTTGATCGAACGAATCAAAAATATAGAGAGCATATTCGAAACATATACTTAGCAAGGATTAGAATAGGAGACAAAAAATGTGCAACGCCAATAAAATACTACTATACAGTATCCTTGGATTGACAATCGGTTTATGTGGTATTGTTGGAGGCGATCTGCTTTTACCGGAAATGGTGGCACACGCCGCTGATTCTCCCGACGGTTCTGTTTTACCGTTTCCACCAACTCCCTCAGGAAGCAAGGCTGCGCGGACGCTGCAGGAGTCGATCTACAGCCCGCTTCCTAAACCTCAGCGCCTGTCCGAGGATGCGCCGAATATCCTTATTATTTTAATTGACGATGCGGGACCGGCGTTGCCGAGCACCTACGGGGGTGACATCTGTACGCCAACCCTGGACCGCATCGCAGACTCCGGGATTACCTTCAACCGTTTCCATACGACCGCAATGTGCTCACCTACGCAGGCCGCGCTCCTGACCGGACGCAATCATCATCGGATGGGCGCGGGGGTGATTGCCTCGTTGGGCAATGACTGGGACGGTTACACCGGCATGTGGCCCGCCTCGAGCGCCTCACTCGCCAAGGTTCTTGGTTACTACGGCTTCGCTTCGTCGGCCTTCGGGAAATGGCATAACACGCCCCATGCGGAGACCTCGCAGGTCGGCCCTTTCAATCGTTGGCCCACCGGACAACTCGTGGGCTTCGACTACTTTTATGGATTTCTGGGTGGCGAATCGTCCCAATATGAACCCGCCATGGTCGAAAATTTCAATCGCCTGCCCCCCATCCATCGCGAGGGTTACCACCTGACCGAAGACCTGGCGGACAAGGCGATCAGGTGGATGCGTCAGCAGCACGCCCTCGCGCCAAACAAGCCCTTTTTGATGTATTGGGCGCTGGGCGCCGTGCATGGCCCTCATCACGTAGCCAAGCAGTGGGCCGACAAATACAAGGGCAAATTCGACGACGGTTGGGATGCCATGCGGGAGCGGATCTTCGCTCGACAAAAGCAAATCGGTTACATTCCAGCTGACACGAAGCTCACACCCCGGCCTGAATCGATGGCTGCGTGGAACGATATTCCCGAGAAAGAAAAACCATTCCAGCGCCGCCTGATGGAAGTATTTGCCGGATTCTGCGAACACACAGACACCCAGGTTGGGCGCTTGATCGACGAACTTGAGCAGTTGGGGATACGTAAAAACTCCTTGATCTTTTACATTTGGGGAGACAACGGTTCGAGCGCCGAAGGTCAGAACGGCACAATCAGCGAGTTTCTGGCTCAGAGCGGAACGGCCACAAAGATCGCGGATCATATCCGCGTCATGAATGAAAATGGCGGACTCGACTCGCTCGGTGGCGCCAAGTTTGATAACATGTATCATGCCGGCTGGGCGTGGGCAGGTAGCACGCCGTTCCGGTCCACCAAGCTCGTCGCGGCGCACTTCGGCGGAACACGCAATCCGCTGGCGGTTTCGTGGCCCAAGTCCATCAAGCCAGACAAGCAGCTGCGCACGCAATTCCACCACGTTAATGATGTTGTACCTACCATCTACGAGATCCTCGGAATTACGCCACCGCAGGTCGTCGACGGTGTTGATCAGGATCCGATGGACGGCGTCAGCATGACCTATGCATTCGAATCGGCGAATGCACCGGACCGCAAAAAAACACAGTACTTCGAGATCATGGGTAGCCGATCGATTTACCACGACGGATTCATTGCCTCGGCATTCGGTCCGCGGATTCCCTGGAAACCAGGTATTGACCCGGCGATCTTCCAGTGGACGCCCCATCAAGACAAGTGGGAGCTTTACGATCTGCACAGCGATTTCTCCCAGGCCGAGGACCTTGCCAACACTCAGCCGGAAAAGCTGGCCGAAATGATCACGATCTTCAACGCCGAAGCGAAAGCGAACAAGGCGTACCCAATCGGTGGTGGATTGTGGACAGGACTCCATCCGGAGTTCGTGCAGCAAAACCCCGCCACGGAGTTCACTTACACACCGGATGTGATCCAGATCCCGGAAGCGTCCGCACCCAAGCTCGGATTGCGCAGCAGCCTCGTCACCATTAATGCCGAGTTAAAGCCTGATTCGGCCGGTGTGCTCTATGCGGTGGGCGGCTACTCCGGGGGCGTCGCGGCCTGGATCGACCAAGGTAAGGTTCGCTTCGAATACAACCTCTATGAGATCGAACGAACAGGGGTCGAAACGAATGGCGACATGCCGACCGGTCCGGTGAAGATCGAGATCGAATCGCGCGTATAGCCAAAGGTTCGCAACGGCTCTATGGACGTTATAATTCGTGTCAACGGAACGGAGATGGGTAAAGGAACGGTCCCCCGCACGACCGGTTATGCCCTGAGCGGCAACGACACCTTCGATGTCGGTACCGATAGTTTCTCTCCCGTTTCCCCGGCCTACTACGACCGCGCACCTTTCAAATTCAATGGAAACATCGACAGCGTCACCATCAAGTATTTGTCTGATAATTAACTGAGCGTCCGAGAGTTAAGCTGCAAACAATTCCGACTTTAAAGGAGATGGAAGATGAAAAAAAGTTATATTTTATCAGCAATGCTTGTTGTCGTCAGTGTGGCGTTGGGTCTGATAGGCACATACCCAGCAAAGGGCCAAACGACACCTGATGACGGTTCGGTGCTGCCGTTCCCGCCACCGAAATTGGAGAGCGTGGCCAAGCCAAGGCTTCAGGATTCCACGATGAAATGGCCCGCGGAGCCTCAGCGGCTGCCGGAAGATGCACCCAACATCCTGATCATCCTGATAGACGATGTCGGTTTCGGCGTCGCCGACACCTTTGGCGGCGAAATACACACACCGACACTGACCAAACTGGCCGATGAGGGTATCCGCTACAATGCGTTTCACACGACCTCAATTTGCTCGCCAACGCGTGCGTCCCTGCTCACCGGGCGCAATCACACCCGGGTCGGAACCGGCACCATCGCCGAGCGTGCGGTGGCATTTGATGGCTATACGGGGATCATGCCTAAAACAGCTGCCACCATGGCCGAGGTGCTAAAAAAGTACGGCTATAAAACCGCTGCCTTTGGCAAATGGCACAACACCCCGGCCACCGAGATTACCGACATGGGTCCGAAAGACCGTTGGCCAAACGGCTACGGCTTTGAATACTTTTACGGTTTCCTGGGCGGTGAAACTTCTCAGTGGGAGCCGCGTCTATTTGAAAACTACAACACCATAGAACCACCACATGACGATCCCGCGTATCACCTGACGGTGGATATGAAAGACAAGGCTCTGGCCTGGATTGACAAACACCAGGCCTTCTCACCTGATAAACCTTTTTTTATGTATTGGGCGCCGGGTGCTGTTCATGGGCCCCATCATATCTTCAGGGAGTGGGCGGACAAGTACAAGGGCAAGTTCGACGACGGCTGGGACGCTTACCGTGAGCGCATTTATAAGCGACAGCTCGAGATGGGCGTCATCCCGCCGGATACCAAACTCACGGAGCGTGATGCGACCATGGCGTCCTGGAATAGTATCCCTGAGGATCAGCGTGCCTTCCAACGGAGGCTTATGGAGATCTTTGCAGGCTTCATGGAACATACAGACCATCAGATCGGAGAGATATTAAGGGGTCTTGAGAAGCGGGGTCTCAGGGAAAACACCCTGGTTTTCTACATCTTTGGCGACAACGGTTCGAGTGCTGAAGGTCAGGAAGGGTCGATCAGCGAACTGCTGGCCCAGAACGGGATTCCAAACACCATCGAACAGCAAATTTCCGCCATGGAAAAGCTTGGTGGACTCGATGCCTTGGGTGGTCCTAAAATGGACAACATTTACCACGCCGGCTGGGCTTGGGCAGGTGACACGCCGTTTAAGAGCACCAAGTTGGTTGCGGCACATTTCGGAGGAACCCGCAACCCCATGGTCATTTCCTGGCCTAAAGGGATACAGCCGGACAGAGCCATGCGTTCCCAGTTCCATCATGTTGTGGATATTGCCCCCACTGTTTACGAGATCCTCGGCATCCCCCATCCGGAGGTCGTCCATGGTTACCAGCAGATGCCTTTAGACGGCGTCAGCCTGGCCTACACTTTCGCTGATGGTGCAGCAGAAGGACGCAAAGATATCCAGTTTTTCGACAACAACGGGAGCCGTGGCGTTTATCACGCCGGCTGGTTCGCCAGCACCTTCGGACCGTTTACGCCATGGAGAGCCGCCCAGGGTGGATTCGACAGGCAGTGGGATTCGGCTAAAGATGTTTGGCAGCTCTATGATCTACGCAACGACTTCTCCCAGGCAATAGACCTGTCCGAAAAGTACCCTGAGAAGCTCAAGGAAATGAAAAGGCTTTTCTTGGAAGTAGCCGAGGACAACAAGGATTTCCCGATCGGAGCAGGAAACTGGCTCCGAATCAACCCGCAGGACATCCACAAATCATCTTATACCAGCTGGACCTTCCGACAGAATACCCGCAGGATGCCGGAGTTTACTGCCCCCGGTCTTGGCAAACAAAGCAATAAGGTGGTTTTGGAAGTTGAGGTGGATAGTGCAGCGAGGGGGGTGCTTTATGCGCTGGGTGGAGCCAGTGGCGGGCTTGCTCTGTATATGGATAAAGGGCACCTGGCGTATGAGTACAACATGATGATCATTGAGCGGTACTCAGTTAAAAGCGCTGCGCCGCTCGCAGCTGGCAAGCACATCATAGAAGTGACGACCGACATCAAGTATCCCGGCGCTCCCGGCACGGTTACTATTGTCGTGGACGGGCAGGAGGTTGCCAGGGCCGACGTGAAGCGTACGGTGCCGCTGGCCTTTACCGCCACGGAGACATTCGATGTTGGGGCAGATCTAGGATCACCGG
>JBAVYC010001528.1:0-2537 GCA_049698595.1 Desulfobacterales bacterium
CCCATTCCCCTCAAAATCATACCAATCCCTGATCCAGCATAGCATCCACTACTTTCACAAATCCGGCGATATTGGCGCCGGCCTCATAATTGCCCGCCGCGCCATAGCGCTCAGCAGCGTCTATACAGGTACTGTGAATGGTCTTCATGATGAGTTTGAGTCGCTCGTCCACTTCCGCGCGCGTCCAGGCCAGCCGCATACTGTTTTGAGTCATCTCAAGTCCGGAAACCGAAACGCCGCCGGCATTGGCGGCCTTGCCGGGTCCGTAAAGGATTTTGTGCTCCTTGAACACGTCAATGCCCTCGGGCACCGTTGGCATGTTCGCACCTTCACAAACCAGGGTCACGCCATTGTCGATCAGATTGCGGGCATCTTTTTCATTAATTTCGTTCTGGGTAGCACTGGGAAAGGCGCAGTCGGCTTTATGGGCCCACAAATGATTGTAGTCCAGAGCCGGATCCACAGCGGTGTAAACCGCCGACGAATATTTTTCGGCATATTCTTCGATACGCCCCCGGCGGACATTTTTAAGGATTTTGATATATTCGAGCCTTTCCCGGTCAATACCGCTTTCATCATGGATATAGCCCGAGGAGTCCGATAACGTCACCACCTTGGCCCCTAATTCGATGAGCTTTTCCGTGGTGAATTGGGCCACGTTTCCTGAACCTGAGACCAGACAGGTTTTTCCTTCCAGGGTTTGGTTGCGGGTGGTCAACATTTCGGCGGCAAAATAAACGGAACCGTAACCGGTGGCTTCCGGGCGAATAAGGCTGCCGCCCCAGTTTAATCCTTTTCCGGTTAAAACGCCGGTAAATTCGTTGCGAAGCTTTTTATACATACCGAAAAGATACCCGATTTCTCTGGCCCCGACGCCAATATCCCCGGCCGGCACGTCCGTGTCCGGACCGATATGGCGCGCCAGCTCACTCATGAAGCTCTGGCAAAACCGCATCACCTCGTTGTCGGATTTACCCTTGGGATCAAAATCGGAACCGCCTTTGCCGCCGCCCATGGGCAGGGTCGTCAGTGCATTTTTAAAGACCTGCTCAAAAGCCAGAAATTTGAGAATACCCAGGTTGACCGACGGATGGAATCGCAGCCCGCCTTTGTAAGGTCCCAGGGCACTGTTCATTTCAATTCGAAAACCGCGATTCACCTGAACATTGCCCTGGTCATCCGTCCAGGGAACCCGGAACATAATTACCCGTTCCGGCTCCACCAGTCTTTCCGGAATCTTGGCCTGGCGATAAATCGGGTTTTGATCCAAAACCGGCTTGACGGATTCCATAACTTCTCTGACCGCCTGATGAAATTCCCTTTCCTGTGGATCTCGAGCCTTTATAATCTCCAATATATCAGTCATATTACCTCCTACCCCGGTTGAACCGGGACCAAAAAAAGATTGAATGATGATATTTGACTTACCTGTTTAGATTTTCACATCGACAATCAACCGACGGTCTGCAATTTTCAAGCAGTTACACGATTGGTTGCTCAATATCAACTTCATCTGACAGACACAAGCACAATCGTAATCGAAATGCTAAAAAGACATTTTTCAATCCAGGCTCGTCCGGCTAAGGTCCCTATTCCGCATTTAAAAGGCTAAAACCGGCAATGCATGCAAAAATAAAATTGGCGGTCCATGCCGCAATGACCGGGGAGAGCATACCGCCATACCCCAAGGAAAAACAAAAACTCTGGCTTATCCAATAGAGAAACACCACGGTAATTCCATAAATAATCGGCACTGAAAGACCTTGATTGGTGTTTTTTCGGAGCGTTATGCCCGTACCGATAATACAGAGGATGAGACAGGCAACGGGCAAGGCAAACTTGCCGTGAAAATCGACCCGGTAGGGCGTGGCATCGTAGCCTTCGGCTTCAACATCCTGCACGTAACGATAAAGCTCCTGAAAACTCATTTCTTCCGACTTTTTGGCAGCTCGTTGAAGATCTTCCGGCAGAAAATCGATGTCTTCAACCTTTTCATTTTGGACTTCCACATCATAGGACCCGGTTTTTGGGTTCAAAACCTGTTCCATCGTATCATAGAACACCCATCGCCCCTGCTTGAACCTACCTTTGGCGGCATCAATCCGCCGTGTGAGCCTGAACTGCTGATCAAAATAATTGAGGGTAATTCCCGATATGGTTTGATCCTTGGGATTAAAGTAAGAAATATGCGATATGGATTGGTGCCCTTTGAACCAGATATTCTTACGGGTGGAGGTTATCGTGTATTTTTTTACTTCCCGGCGCCAAATCTCGTTGGCCTTGTTGATGGTGATCGGCACCACAATTTCTGATAGAAAAAACAGGCAAACCGTAATTACAAGTCCTATAACTAAAATAGGTCTCAAAAAATGGTAAACACTCATACCGCCACTTTTAAGGGCAATGATCTCATTGTTTTTATTCATCAGACCGAACGTAATAAGCACCGCCAGCAGGATGCCCACCGGGGTGATCTGAGCCGCGATCAGCGGTAATTTGAGTTGGAAAAACAGCAGAATCCGGGAAACCGGCAGGCC
>JBAVYC010001529.1:0-3692 GCA_049698595.1 Desulfobacterales bacterium
AATATATTCTTTGATTCTCGTTCCGTCCATCTCCTTAACCGTAATTGTAAAATCTCCAATTCGGATTTCTTCTTTTTCCTTGGGGATTCTGCCGATCTGGTCCAGGACATAGCCGGAAAAAGTATCATATTCCTTGGTATCAGGAATATTCATTTGCAGTTTTTCATTGACATCATCGATTTCTGATTTGCCCAGCACCATCCATTGGTTTTCAGCCTGTTTGACGATATGGGCCTCAAATTTGTCGGTCTCATCAATGATTTCACCGACTATTTCTTCTAGTGCATCTTCCAGGGTTATCAGACCGGATACGCCACCGTGCTCATCCACCACGACGGCCATGTGCTGTTTTCTCCTTTTAAACTCCTGCAGCAAATTATCCAGCTTTTTATTTTCCGGCACAAAAAAAGGCTCGCGCATGACGTCGCGAGCCTCTGCCTGGGCGGATGAAGTAACCTGGTGCATGAACAGATCTTTAACATTTAAAATGCCGATGACATGATCGATATCTTCCTCGATGACAGGTATCCGGGTAAAGCCGGATCGGATGATGTCCTCAGGATCCAGTTTCTCATCTGCATTGATAACAAACATATCTGCGCGCGGTGTCATGATTTCCGATGCACTGGTATCATCAAACTCAAAAATATTATGGATCAGCTCTTTTTCTTCTTCTTCAATTCCGCCTTCTTCCTCGACCACTTCAACAAAGGTCATCAACTCTTCTTCGGTTACTAGCGGTTTTTTACGAACCTTGCCGGTGAGTTTGGGGATGAAATTCAACATGAAAATTATCGGTGCAAATAGAATCGACAGCCAGTACAAGGGAATGATGACCAGTCTGGCAATGAGGATATTGTTTCTGGTAGCGATGGATTTAGGAAAAATTTCGCCAAAGATCAGAATAAGAAAGGTCATGACGCCGGTGGCAATCCCCACCGCGTTGTGAGAAACCAGTTTAAGGGTGACCGCAGTGGCCAGCGCCGAGGCGCCGACATTTACAATATTGTTGCCGATGAGAATCGTGGAAAGCAGCCGGTGATGATCGTCTTTCATTTTTTTGATCAGTAAATTCACCAGTCCCTTCTCTTTTGCGAGATGAATGGCTTTGGCCTTGCTGATGGAAAATAGCGCAGTTTCGGCGGAGGAAAAAAAACCGGAGAGCAAAAGGAGGACGAATAAAACCACCAATTGATTAATCAGCATCTGTGTTCCTAAAAATAACGTCATTAATTTTTTTTGAAGTTGCCCTCTTCTCCTTATGTAACTTTTTATTTTTGTTGCAGATTCATTAACGCTTGTTAGAGAATAATTATAATATTACCTGGAAATCCTGTCAAATCTGAAGACCGTTGCACAGCTTTACGCAGAGCTACATCAATGACGGCCGTCGACGGCCCCGTTTCGCGGAAAAACCGATGATAAAACCCACCAGAAGTACGCCGGAACCGGCTAAAAACCATTTGATATATTGATTCATTTCAAGTCCGCTCAATTCCTTGTCCAAGGTGTTGGCTCTTTCTGTTTGTTCGGCAAGCTGGGTACTGACTTCGCGGTATTTTTTTTTGAGACTCAAAAATTCAGCGGCACCGGCCTTTAGCTCCTTGTAATCGGTTTCGAGCTTATTTAGCGCGGTCTCATTGGTGTTGAGGGAAGACTTGAATTTTTTATTTTCTTCTTTAAAACGGTTATTTTCTTCAATCAAGGCGGTTGCCTGCTGTCTTAAGCTTGTGTATTGGCTTTGTAATTTTGCTAATTGAACGGCACTGGTCGGTTGGCCGACCAGATACCGGTTCAAAACATAACCTTCTTTGCCATTGGGGAGTCGCACTTGGGACCAATCCTTGCCGGGTTCCACGACCTCTAATTGCTGGCCGGATTTAACAAGATCCAGGATCTTATATTCCGTGCTCGGGCCGGTTCGCAGCGGCAGCTTCAATAAATCTGTGACATACCTGGTTTCAGCAAAACCAACAGCAGAAAAACACATCACACAAATACCTAAAAACACGATTCGCTTAAGCAGGATTTTCATAACCGATACACCCCCTGATAAATGTTGACGATTTTTTTTTAATATCATATTCTACAACATTTCGTTAAAATAGCAAATTATGTCAACATTGTCTTTAAAAATGTCGGCGTATATGCTATTCTCAAACTGCTTCGCATGTATTTATCTAAATTAATTATGAATTCTTAAAATTTTGATCTATGCCCGTTGAAAATTCGATTAGGATGGTTTAACCCGTATGATTGCGTATGATCTACAATGCACCAATGGTCATTCTTTTGAAGGTTGGTTTGAAGACCGCAAGGCCTACCTCGACCAAAAAAAAAAGGGCCTGATCACCTGTCCGGCCTGTAACGATACCGCCGTGGACAATGTGCCTTCCACATTTGCCATAAGATCTTCCCAAACTTTCAAACCCAAGCCCCTTTCACCTGAAGAAGTCGCCCTGGCCAAAATTGGGAAAGAAGCCATCGAATTTGTTGAAAAAAATTTCGACAACGTCGGCTGCGATTTTGCGAAAGAAGCCTTGAAAATCCACTACGGCGCCACTGAACCCCGTAACATCCGGGGCGTAAGTACCAAAGATGAAGAAAAAACCCTCAAAGAGGAAGGGATCCAGTTCTTTAAGCTCCCAATGCCCGCCTCCCACGATACGGATTCATAGCCAATCGACATTGAAACGGAGAATAGATCTCAATCGCCGCTTCCGGATGCTTTATCAATATCAATGATCTTTTCGCCTTCAAGGTAATCACGCGTTTCATATCTGGTAATATGCATGAGTTTGCGTGACATGTCTCGCAACGCATTAAGATGATGCTGAATCTTTTCAACCCTTTGTCTCACAGTATCTTTTTTAAACTCACCCATGACCGCGCACTCGGCAAGTTCCACAAGCACTGCCTGCATCGGTTGATTCATCTCATGGCACACCGCTCCGGCCGTTTCGACAACCGCCCGCAATTTTTCCTTCTGCAGCACTTCTTTTTCAGTCCGCTTTCTCCACGAAATATCCGAAATGGTGAAGGTGGCTCTTTGCATGGGATCGGGTGGATATAGAGAGCTCACCTTTAAATGACCCAAAAATGTAGTTCCGTCTTTTCTTTTAAAGGTTGTATCCAACCAGGCTTCTTTTCCGGCTTTGAGGTATTTAGAAATAAAATCGCCGACATTCAGGAAGTCTTCCTCCGATGGATAAATGATCCGGGCGCTCTTTCCAAGGCAATCCATTTCCGAGTCAAATCGAAACATTTTCAGCATGCCCCCATTGATCTGCTTGATGAATCGATTTTCCACCAGTCCGATCCCGATGGGAGCAGCAGATAAAATGCTGTTGACGATATCATTGCTCCGTCGCAGGGATTTCTCGGCAATCCTGCAATTCTCGGCTTCGATTTCCAACTCCGAAACTCTATTTATCAACTCTTCATAGGTGGGCTTCATCTCTATATAATCCACGCTATTTAAGTCTAATTTGTCATTTTTATTTTTAATTTCTTATTATAAAATATTGATATAGAAAAATAAATCAATATTCGATTTTCAATCGTCAATTCCGGATTATCCGTGTTCCTTAATCCGGGCAGCCAGACTCGAAAGGCGCCGGTGAGGTTTGTCATTGTTCAAGGCGATGTGCAACGCTTTCTTGGTGCCGATCAGAATGACTAATTTTTTACCT
>JBAVYC010001530.1:0-4831 GCA_049698595.1 Desulfobacterales bacterium
GCATCTGTGGCCACCCAGACCTTGTTTTCTTTAAACCACATCCGTTTCCAGTCTTTGATTTCCGATCGCTGATCTTTGGTCATGTCCGTTATGAGCGTTTAGGTGGTTTAGATGGTTTAGATCGTTAGGATCGTTTAGGTGGTTCGTTTAGATCGTTTATGCGTTAAGTTCATTGGGTAAATTGAGTTGAATAGGTTGGCCGGGTTGAATAAGTTGACGGGTTTAAATGGATATAGTCCATCCACCTTAATCTGCGAATCAACAACCCAACCCATCCACCTTAACTTTTTTCTAACCAACCATTCAACTTAATCAACCACCATCTTTGCGCTAGGCCCTTTGCACTAGGCATTGCCCGCTTACATCCCACAACCCAATCTCATTAACTAAAGGCCTGGTTTTATCCACGAGAAATTGATGTTAAATTAATGACTTTGACCCGCAACCCGCAACCCGAATTACCAGTCCGGCCGGTGAAATACTTTTTTGACCTCTTGAGACGGTGGATATTCCGTTTCTTTGGGCGACAGCATATCACCCCAGTTGGTCCTGGCCTCCATCTCCTCTTTGATGCTTGCCGGAATAAAATCATTCTCCCCACGAAGTTCCCAGCCACCGCCCAGAGCCCGGTACATGGATACCAGATTCAAACCCACGGATCCGGCTGTAAATACCAGGTTATCCTGTTGGGAAGTTAAATCGCGTTGGGTATCCAATACGCGCTGGTAGTCCACCAGTCCCTCACGGTATTGAATTAGAGACAGGTCAACGGATCGTTTGGAGGCTTTGACGGCATCGGCCAGAAAAAAAACCGCCTTCTGTGATTTTAGAAAACCGACCATGGCGTCTTCAACTTCCTGGGCGGCTCGTAGGACCGTGTCTTCATAGTTGACCGCCAGTTCCTGAAAGCGGGCATCTTCAACCCGAACCTGGTTTGTAATCCGGCCGTAATTGAAAAGATCCCAGTTAAAGCCGGCCCCGGCGTTATAGGTAAAGCTGTCCTTGTCCAACAGATCGCTGAATTGGGAACCATCCGTATAGTCACTGGTTTGAAAGCCCAACGTGCCGAACAGCGAAAAATGCGGGAACAGATCCGCTTTGGCAAACCCGATCTGGGCACTTTGGGCTGCTAGCCGACGTTCGGCAAACCGGATATCCGGTCTGCGGCGCAGCAGTTCGGTTGGAATACCCACCGCCACCTCGGCCGGAACTTCCGGTATGAGCCCGGGGCCGCCCAACATGGCATCGATTTCACCGGGAAGTTTGCCCAACAAAATGGCCAATGCATTTTTCGCCTGCCGAACATCGGTTTCAAAACCGGGGATCGTCGATTCGGTGGATCGTAAAAGAGATTTGGCCTGGGTGACATCGAGTTCGGTGACTGCCCCGGCTTTGAACCTGACATCCGCTATCTCTAAAGATCTTTTCTGGATGACGACGTTTTGACGCGCAACCTCCAGGCGTTCTTCAGATGTGCGCAACCTTATGAATGTATTCGCCACCTCGGAAGTCAACGACACTAGAATATCATCATAATCTGCGATGGAGGCCTCCAGGCTGGCCACCCCGGTCTGCACCGCGCGGCGGAATTTGCCCCAAACATCCAGCTCCCAGGCCGCATCTAAGCCAATATCGTACGTTGTGTAGTATCTATCGGCCACAGCAACGTTGGGTGCATTTTTACTGATCTGGTTGGCTTGGGCCGAGCCTAAAGCCTGTTGGGTCTGGGGGTACTGAAACCCGAAGGCAATCCCCAGCTGAGCGCGGGCCTCATAGATGCGTAATCCGGCGATTTGCAGCGGCAGGTTCTGCTGGTAGGCGGCTTGAATCAGGTCATTGAGAACCGGATCACTGAATACGGTCCACCAGTCGCTGAAGTCGACCTCCTTGCTTTCGATTTTGGGGTCGGTTGACTCCAGCCATTGCTTGGGTTCCTGGGTCGTGGGTTTGACATAATCCGGTCCCACCAGGGTGCAACCGCTAAATACTATCATCAAGGCGATCGTTCCGAAAAAAGCGGGTATGGTCAATTTGCTGGTAATTCGACCGGGTCTCAACTGAATGCGTTTTTTAATAATTGAAGTTGCATGCATATTCCACTCCCTGAAACTTAAATGGTTTATGATTTGAAGTGCAAATTTATGGTCTCTTGGGATTCGGTGTTCAGCCGGACGAATACCTAAGCATTAAAACCGGATTATAAGTTCATTCATTAATTCAATAAGTTGGATATTGCAATAAGTATTTGTGGTTTGACTACGGATTTTTTTCCGAGTTTTTCTTATTGTCTGTCGGGAAATGGGTATGAATACCTAACTCGGATAAACTTGAAATGACGATTGAATATGCTCTTTAAAAATATTCAATCATTTGAAGATAGCGAAAATATCCCGATACAGTTTTTTTGCCACATGTTGTCAGAAAAATTCAGCAAAGGGCCTAAGCGAGGCCTCATTCCCGGTCCTCGAGATAAACCGCTAAAATGGCTTCCAGCTTGTCGAGGCATCCTGCGTAAAAATGATCTGCGCCGTTTATGACCTCAAATTGCGCTTCAACGTTCCATCCGGCATAGGACTTTTCAATCAAATCAGGCGGGGCAATATCATCCCGGCTGCCGGTAACGATCAGTCTCAGAGCGCCAAGATCGGAAATTGAGCCAAAATCGATAAATGCCACCGGGGGTGAGACCATTATCATATTAGCCAGCCGCGGTTTATTTTTGATCGAAAGCGCATTTACCCAGGCACCGAAAGAGTAACCGGCCAGGTCGATCTGGCTGACACTCATATCTGCAAGATAAGAGATAGCGGCCCGAACATCCTCCTGTTCGCCAAGACCATCCCCGTAGCTTCCCTGGCTGCTTCCGACCCCTCTGAAATTGAAACGCAAGGTTGTGTAGCCTTTTTGGCGATATACCCGGGCCATCGCTGCGACCACGTTATTGTGCATATCTCCGCCATAAAGCGGATGGGGATGGGTAATGACAACGCCTTTTTGCGGACTGCTTTTTTCAAGGCGCCCCTCGATTTCGTACCCATCGGAGAGGAAGCTGATTTTTTCTTCCATGTTATGATCCGTCCTGCGAATTTTCTGCAGAAGCGCTATGACTTCTTTACTGTATAAGGGCTCACTGTATTTCCTCGAGTGCTCGTACAGCCGAAGGTTATTTTAGCCGCATACCATTAAGCCAACGCGGGATTGACCAGGATAATGTGGTTTAAGATACAAAGTCATGGGCTGGGGTTTTTAAAAACCTGAGCTACAGATATATGTAAATCAAAAAATTGGGAATATCAAATGAAGCGGAATGACTGCTGTAAACAGTTTTTATGGCTTAGCTGTTAATTTTTACCTACTAGTTGGAGTAATTTTTAACTTTTAAAAAGCAGATTTGTGGGATAAATAGCAAGACTGCCAAAAAACCTACCCTAAGGATTTTTCAGCAGTTGCTGTAAATAGAGCAACTTAAATTTTTTCACTGGTGGTATTAAGCGAATTATTTGAGAGCCTCAGATGCCTTGAGATATTGTTCGCACTCAGCCTGACTCTCCTTGTCCTGTTCGGCTTTTTCCATGCACTTTTTGTATTTATCCACGAGTTCGAGCCTTTCCCTGTTTACGGCATCTTGAGATTTGGCGGCCTTATCCTGCGCGCTTTGGCACCCAATTATTATCCCTACAACGGCAATGAGCAAAAAAACCTTTACCAGTTTCCTAACGCCTCCTTATGTTTTCGACTTTAATCAGAATCGAATGAGATACATAGTTTAAGGATAATGATATAGAAAGTTAGGTTCGCAAGTCAAATAAAAAATAGAGTATATTGTAATACAACGGTTATAAAATAATTCTATCCCTCATCATTCGTCATTCCTGCCTCAACACATTCACGATATCCTTTCCGAATTCTTTTCTCTGCCAATTTTTCATTTCTTTAATCGCGGCTAATTCCGATAATTTCAATGGCCTTTGTAGGGCAATCGAGCTGATCAGCGCTTTGGTGCATATCAAGGCGGGATCGATGGCAAGCTTTTGCACTTGCTTGTCGCGCCAGTTTCTAAGGGCTTTGATCCGCCCGGCAACCTTCAGGGGTACTCTGGGTCCCTTTTTTCGGAGATAGACCGGCAGCGCCTCTGCCGGAAGTTTCATGGCGCCTTGGATGGCCGTAAGCACTTCCCGGCCATACATGCTGATTTGCCTGGCGCTCAGTGCCCCGCTTTTTTCCAATTGCTTTAAATCCAGTGGCTTTTTGCCGGCCAATTCCACCAGCGAACGGTTGCCGAAGATCCTGAACAAGGGTTTATCTTTCCTGCGGGCAACTTGGCGGCGAAAGCCGAGCAGGGCTTCTAGCACGGCCAAACTGCGCGGATCGAGTTTGCCCGCACCCTTGAAATTCATATACAACGGCTGATCGTTTGTGGTGATTGGGCGGACCCTACTTAAATACTCGCATTCTTCATATACCCATCCAAGGCGGTTTTTTTCATCAAGCTCGGTTTTCAAACTCTGAGCCAGGGGTAATAGATATCTGGCATCCTCGGCGGCATAAGCAATCATGTCCGGAGACAGCGGGCGTTTGGACCAGTCTTTGCGCTGAAATCTTTTGTCGAGTGTGACGGCAAATTTTTTTTTGAGAACGGCCTCCAACCCGGACTCCGGAAAGCCTAAAAAACGGCTTGCCAGTTCGGTATCAAATAAATTATGGATCGTGATGCCAAAGTCTCGATATAATGAACGAACATCGTAATCCGCCCCGTGAAAGATCTTGCAGATGTCACGTCTCGCAAAAATCGGCTTAAGCGGTGACAGATCTTTAACAATGAGAGGATCAA
>JBAVYC010001531.1:0-1782 GCA_049698595.1 Desulfobacterales bacterium
GATATATTCAGCACATTTCCTGTTTTAAGGACACGCAAAAAACAACAGGCAAGCACCTTGAGCGGCGGTGAGCAGCAGATGCTGGCGATCGCTAGAGCCCTGATGGGTAGTCCTGTTTTACTTTTAATGGATGAGCCCTCTATCGGTCTTGCTCCTATTGTCGTTCAGGAGATCGGCAGGATAGCTTTGGATATAAACAAAAAAGGTACCAGCATATTGTTAGTGGAGCAAAATGCACGACTTGCCCTACGGCTGGCTCATCGCGGTTATGTCCTTGAGACGGGAAATTTAGCCCTTGAAGGCAAATGTGAAGATCTTCTGACTGACGCGCGTGTAAAAAAAGCATACCTGGGACAATAATTTAAAACATTCAAATTCCCAACAATAATGAGGCCTTTATGGATTTTCAACAAGCACTTGAAGTCGCTCAAGTAAATGGTGAGAACTGTATCCCCACGGTATGTGGGATGTGCGGCCCCGGCGGGCCGGGAGGCGGCTGCGGCATTTATGCCTTTGTCAAAGACGGGCGTTTTACCAGAGTAGCCGGGATGGACGAATCCCCGGTCAATAAAGGTGCAGTTTGCGCCAAAGGCCATGCCGCACCCCAATGGGTGTATTCGCAGGATCGGTTGACGCATCCATTAAAGCGCATCGGCAAAAAGGGTGAAGGCAAATTTGAAACAATCAGCTGGGATGCCGCCATCGGCCATATCGCTGAGGTACTGACACAGCAAAAAGAAACTTACGGTGCCGAATCTCTGGCCATTTTGTCTCCGGCCAAGCGCTCCTATAACGATTATCTCAAGCGTTTTTTAACGGTCCACGGCAGTCCCAATTACGGTCACAGCGGGATCTGCGCCATGCAGCGCGCATTCGCCTTTATGTACACCCTGGGTGATTACCCAAGGCCGGACTACGGCCAAAGTGATCTGATTATCTACTGGGGGCGCCAACCCATCTATTCCGGTCCGGTGGCCCGTCCGGCACGGGCCTTTTTGGCCGCCAAACAGAGTGGTGCGAAAATCATCGCCATCAAGCCCTCGGTGGAACCGGATGTGGGCATGGCCGATATCTGGGTACCCGTGCGCCCGGGAACGGATGCGGCCCTAGCTTTGGCCATGTTGCATGTCGTGATCGGCGAAGACCTGATTGACCATGCCTTTGTGGAAAAGTGGTGCCATGGATTCAAACGCCTGCAGGCCCATGTCCGACAGTATGATCCACAATGGGCTGAATTTATCAGCGGTGTACCCGCGGGGCAGATTGAGGCGGTGGCCAGGCTCTACGCGACGACGCCTCGCGCCACCATCGACCTGGGCAACGGAGTGGAGCATGCCCCTTCCGCCAACGACGCCATTCGGGCTGTCGCCATATTAATGGCCATTACCGGGCACCTAGACCGACCCGGGACCAATATTTTTGCTTTGCCGCCAAAGGCTGCACCCGAAGATATCGCATTGAAGGAGCGGTATACGCAAGCGCTGCTGGATAAATTGGTGGGGCCGGAATTCCCCGTCGCCTTTCAGCCTTTCCTGGAAGGTCCGGCATCGGCCTACTACCGCATTCTGGAAAGCGTGCTCACTGAAAAACCATACCCCGTTCGAGGGGTCATCGCCCCCGGCACCCAGGCAGCGGTCAGCACCCGGGGAACACAAAACGTTTTGGCCGCGTTGCAAAAACTCGATTTTTTCGTGTTGGCCGACGTGGCTCGCACCGCGGATATGCCCTATGCCGATATCGTCATGCCGCTGGCCACCAGCTACGAGGTCGACCATCCTTTCC
>JBAVYC010001532.1:0-19641 GCA_049698595.1 Desulfobacterales bacterium
TTGCCGGCTCGCCCGAATTCACCGTCGGTTCAACGGCCAGCGCCGGGGCTGTGGGAAAATCTCCCGAGCTGGAGCTGGAAGAAATGAATAAAAAAATTGCAGTCGGAACCCAATTTTTCATCACCCCGCCTCTTTTTGACATTGCAGCCATTGAACCCTTTCTGAAACGGGTGGACCGGAAAAAGACCATCATCATCCCGACGGTGCTGCTGCTCAAATCCCTGGGAATGGCCCGCTATATTGCACGCAACATGAAAGACGTGGATATCCCCGATGAGATGATCGCACGCATCCGTAAGACCCCGGACAAGGTCCGCGAATGCATTCGAATTGCGGCGGAACTGGTGACAACCTTAAAACGGGAAGGATTCGACGGTGTTCTGCTCGCCACGCTTGGCTGGGAGCACAAACTTCCTGAAATTCTGAATTTAACCTAAAGGACAATCATTATGCAAAATACGAGTAAAATCGGTTCGGTTATGGTACTTGGCGGTGGAATTGCAGGTATGCAGTCGGCCCTGGATCTTGCCAACTCAGGCTACTACGTCTATTTGGTGGAAAAGTCGTCGGCCATCGGAGGGATGATGTCCCAATTGGACAAAACCTTTCCGACCAATGATTGTGCGATGTGAATTATCTCACCCAAACTGGTCGAGGTCGGCCGGCACCTGAACATAGAATTATTAACCAACAGTGAACTTCTGAATCTTGATGGACAGCAAGGACGCTTTACCGCCCGGGTAAAAAAAGAGGCACGCTACGTGGATCTTGCCAAGTGCACCAGCTGCAATGAGTGCGCTAATATCTGCCCGGTGGAGCTTCCCAACGAATATGACGAAGGGTTGGCTACCAAGAAGGCTGCCTATAAGAAATACGCCCAGGCAATTCCGGGGGCTTATGCCATCCAGAAGGCGGACAAGGCCCCCTGCCGCCTGGCCTGCCCGGCCGGCCTGAATGTGCAGGGGTACGTGCAGATGGTCAAACAGGGCAAATACAAAGAAGCCCTGTCAATCATCATGAACGATCTGCCACTGCCCGGCGTCCTGGGACGAATTTGCCCCCACGGGTGTGAAGATGCCTGCCGGCGCTGTGAAGTTGAGCAACCGGTGGCCATCCGGGATTTAAAGCGCTTGGCCGCCGACAAATTTGATTGCCGGGAGATTGAGATCGAATGTCCGTCCCCCAGAAAGGAGAAGGTTGCGATTATCGGATCCGGCCCTGCCGGTCTTTCCTGCGCCTATCAACTGGCCAAAAAAGGCATTCTGTCTACAATTTATGAGGCCCTGCCCCAACCGGGAGGAATGCTCAGAGTCGGAATTCCCGCTCATCGACTGCCGCGGGAAATCATCGATCAGGAAATTGAAGTTATTACCAATTTGGGAGTTGAAATTAAAACGAGCACCGCACTGGGCTCCGATTTAACCCTCGATGGTCTGTTGGAGAACGGTTATAAGGCCGTCTATCTGGCCATGGGCGCTCACAAGGGCATCGAGCTGGGTATTCCCGGCGAAAAAACCAACGGCGTTCGCCAGGGAGTCGAATTCCTGCGCGAAGTCAATTTAACCGGCAAGACCGAAGTCGGCCGTAAAGTGGCCATTATCGGCGGCGGCAACGTGGCCATCGATGTGGCCCGCTCTGCAGTACGTCTGGGAGCGGAGGAAGTCAGCATTATTTATCGCCGCACCCGCAATGAGATGCCGGCCTGGGAGGAGGAAATCCAGGCGGCCGAGCAAGAGGGCACCAACATCACCTATCTTTCCGCGCCCCAGGAGGTGTTGACCCGGGACGGCAAGGTGGTGGGGCTGCGGTGCATCCGCATGGAGCTGACGGAACCCGACTCGTCGGGACGCAAACGGCCTATCCCGGTTCCAGGCAGTGAGTATGATGTTGAAATCGATCAACTGATTCCGGCCATCGGTCAGAGACCGGATCTCTCGGCCATTGAGGATGTGACCGACCTGACGTTTTCCCGCTGGGGGACCACGGAGGTAAATTCCATTACCTATGCCACCGAGCGTGAAGGCGTGTTTGCCGGCGGTGATCTGCAAACCGGCCCGTGGGTTGCCATCGGCGCGGTCGGTGCCGGCAAGGAGGCCGCCGAGTCTATCTTGCGCTATATTGAAGGGCGGGACATGACCGCGGGACGTGAACCCACCGTCAATGAAAATCCCTGTTACCGGCCGATTCCCGAAAACGAGCCCAAAATGCCACGGGCCC
Source organism: Desulfobacterales bacterium (assembly GCA_049698595.1). Lineage (GTDB taxonomy): Bacteria > Desulfobacterota > Desulfobacteria > Desulfobacterales > JAFDCJ01 > JAFDCJ01. Next base: position 2,218 of record JBAVYC010001532.1, read on the forward strand.
GCATGCCGGAACTGCCGCTTGAAAAGCGTCGGGACAACTTCAATGAAGTTGAACTGGGCTACGAGGAAGCAGACGGTCAGGCGGAAGCGGAACGCTGTCTGAACTGCGGCTATTGCTCTGAATGCAACCAGTGCGTAGAGGCCTGTCTGGCCGATGCCATCGACCACAGCCAGCAGGATGAAATCCTGGAGCTCGAGGTCGGTTCTGTCGTGCTGTGCCCCGGCAGCGAGCCTTACGATCCTTCCGGCCTTGAAAATGTTTACCATTATAAAGCCATCCCCAACGTGGTCACTAGCCTTGAATTTGAACGGATCCTCAGCGCCTCGGGACCCACCATGGGTCATCTGAAAAAACCGTCGGACGGCGAGGAGCCTAAAAAAATTGCCTGGCTGCAATGTGTCGGTTCCAGGGACACCAACCAGTGCGGCAATGGATATTGTTCATCGGTATGCTGCATGTACGCCATCAAGGATTCCATGATCGCCAAGGAACATGCCGGCGGGGATCTGGATTGCGTCGTTTTTAATATGGATATCAGGTCATTCGGCAAGGACTATGAAAAATATTACAACCGCGCCAAGGATGCCGGAATTCGATTCATTAAATCGCGGATCCATTCCATAGACGAAGTTTTCGAAACAGGCGAACTCAGCATCCGGTTTATGGATGATACCGGTGTGCTGCAGATTGAAAACTTCGATATGGTAGTCCTTTCCGTGGGTCTCCAGGTTCCGGCATCGATTGCCGATCTGGCCAAACGTCTGAACGTGAAACTGAATGATTACAATTTTGCGGAGACTCCTCCTTTTGCACCCATGGAAACCTCGCGGCCCGGCGTATATGCCTGCGGTGTATTTCAGGGTCCCAAGGACATCCCCAGTTCCGTAATGGAAGCCAGCGCCGCCGCCGGCCTGGCCGGAGCATCCCTGGTGGAAGCCCGCAACACGCTCACCAAAAGCGTAGAACTCCCGGCAGAAATGGATATAGCGGACCAGGAGCCGAGAATCGGGGTTTTTGTCTGCCACTGCGGTATCAACATTGCCGGCGTAGTGGATGTCGAAGATGTGGAATCCTATGCCAAAACCCTTCCCCATGTGGTTTACGCCGGCCGCAATCTATTCAGCTGCTCCCAGGACGCCCAGGAACTGATGAAAGAACTCATCCGGGAACATGGAATCAACCGGATGGTGATTGCCGCCTGTACCCCGAAAACCCATGAACCCATTTTCCAGGATACCCTTGAAAAAATCGGTCTCAACAAATATCTCATTGAAATGGCAAATATCCGCAACCAGGATTCCTGGGTCCATTCCGGCACACCCGCGGAGGCTACTGATAAGGCGCGGGAGCTGGTGCGAATGGCGGTTGCTCGTGCTTCCACCCTATACCCGTTACAGGAAAAGAAGATATCCGTGATTCAACGTGCCCTGGTTATCGGCGGTGGCATCGCAGGGATGAATGCTGCGTTGGGGCTGGCCGACCAAGGCTTCGAAGTTGTCTTGTTGGAAAAAGAAGAGCAATTGGGCGGCCTGTCAACGCGGCTGACGGCCACTATCGAGGGCGCAAATATCGGCGACTATCTGCAAACCTTGATTCAAAAGGTTACCAGTCATGCCGGCATTCAGGTGTTGACCCAATCTTTGGTGGTCGGCTTTTCCGGCTTCAAAGGCAATTTCACCACCGAGCTTCTGGTGGGTCCCGGCATGTATGCCCGCAAAATCGAACATGGTGTCGTTATCCTGGCCACCGGTGCCAAAGAATACCAGCCCAAGGAATTTCTTTACGGTGAAAATGAGCGGGTCATGACCCAGATCGAACTGGCGCATCGATTGAATGAAAAAGGTGCTGGTGATCTGCAGCAGGTGGTCATGATCCAGTGTGTCGGTTCGCGCAATGAAGAAAATCCCAACTGTTCTAGGATATGCTGTCAGACGGCCGTCAAAAACGCCCTGCACATCAAGGAAGACAATCCCGATGCACAGGTCTTTGTTCTCTACCGTGATATCAGGACCTATGGCCTTATGGAAGATTATTACAAAAAGGCTCGGGAACAGGGCGTGCTGTTTTTCCGGTTCGCCGCCGAGGACCCGCCCCGGGTGGAATCATCGGAAAACGGCGTGAAGGTGACGTTTAAAGACCATATTTTAAATCGCTATTTAGAGGTTGAGTCCGACCTCCTGTGCCTGAGCGCGGGGATGACGGCCGAGGATACCGAGGAGCTTTCCGCTATTCTCAAAACCGCCCGCACTGAGGAAGGATTTTTCATGGAAGCCCATGTCAAATTGAGGCCGGTGGATATGGCCACCGACGGAATCTTTGTTTGCGGCACGGCCCACAGTCCCAAACTGATCACCGAATCCATTTCCCAGGCCCAGGCAGCCGCCGCCCGCGCCACCACCTTTCTGTCCCAAAGCCAGCTGACCCTTTCGGCGGTAACGGCCAGGGTATCCCAGGAACTCTGCGCTTCCTGCCTGGTGTGTGTCCGGTCCTGCCCGTACAATGTACCGCGGATCAACGCCGACGGCGTCAGTGAAATCGATCCGGCTTTGTGCCACGGATGTGGAATCTGTGTCTCGGAATGCCCGGCCAAGGCCATTGATCTGCAATGGTATGAAGACGAACAGATCATGTGCAAGTTGGATGCGCTGCTGGAAGGCGTCTTGTAGAGAGCGGAAGTGGGAATGCGGCCTCCGGCCCGTAGGGGCCTGCGCCCCGGAGGGAAGGGGAAGGCGGAATGATAGGGCTGAGAGCATGGGGCAGAGGGCATAGAGGAGCGGAGACGTCCGCATAAACGGATCTAAAATAAATAGAAGGATCATCTTAATCCATAAAATACAGACAGAGCGAAGCGATTCCAGCATTCGTCATTCGTCAATTGTCATTTACTATTTTAGCGAGGAAACTATGAGCAAAGACTTCAAACCGATCATTATCGCATTTTGCTGCAATTTCTGAGGGTATACCGCCGCGGACCTGGCAGGTACGATGCGACTTCAATACCCTTCGAATATTCGAATCATTCGTGTGCCGTGCACCGGTAAAGTCGATGTTATCCACATTTTACACGCCTTTGAAAAAGGGGCGGATGGCGTCTATGTAGTCGGATGCATGGAAGGAGAATGTCACTTTAACAACGGGAACCTGAGAGCCCGCAAGCGAGTGGAGCAGGCCCAAACCATTCTGGAAACCATCGGCATCGGGGGGCAGAGGGCCCGCATGTATAATCTTGCATCGAGCGAGGGCCCATTGTTCGCCAAATTTGCTTCGGAGATGGTCGAAGATATCCAGCAAATGGGGCCCAACCCCATTAAGTTGGCTAAAAATAAAGCCGCGTAAAACACAACTACGTCGATTGTACCTTGAAAATGGAAGCCGTCCGGGTTAGCATCTTCACTGGTCAATTGAGAAAGAGAGGTCGTACCATATGATTGTTGCCGATAAAAAACCGATTGAAGAAATCATTGAGGAGATCAAGGACAGAGAAAGAATTCTGATTCTGGGTTGCAACGAGTGTGTCACAGTTTGCGAAGCCGGGGGCAAAAAAGAAGTCGGGGTTCTGGCTTCGGCCCTGAGGATGTATTTCCTCAACCAGGGACGGGAAGTTAAAATTGATGAAGTCACCCTGGAACGGCAGTGCGATCATGAATATTTGGAAGAAATCCGTGATAGCATTGACCAGTACGATGCTGTCGTGTCCCTGGCCTGCGGTGTCGGCGTACAGTTCATGGCCGAAAAATACCGCACCACACCGCTTTTTCCCGGAGTGAATACCTGTTTTCTGGGAGCCACCGAAGAACGTGGGTTGTGGACTGAACGCTGCCAGGCCTGCGGTAACTGCCTTCTGGCTACCACCGGTGGAATTTGCCCGATCGCCCGCTGCGCCAAACGGTTACTTAACGGGCCTTGCGGAGGATCAACTTCCGGAAAATGCGAAATCAACCAGGAAATTGACTGTGCCTGGCAATTGATTGTCGACCGTCTTAAGGCGCTTGAAAAAATAGACGAGTATGAGAAACTTGCGCCGATCAAAGACTGGTCCACAGACAGGGCTGGGGGACCCCGCAAAGTAAAAAGGGAGGATGTTCAGTAATGGAATTAAAAACGCCGAGTAAACTTGAGAAAATTCTGGCCGCCGGACACCATGCCGTGACATCCGAATGCGGCCCTCCCCGTGGCAGCGATCCGGAAGCGGTCATCAAGAAAGCCGAACTGATCAAGGACCATGTGGATGCCATTAATATCACCGACAATCAGACATCGGTGACCCGAATGTGCAGTCTGGCCGCCTGCATCCGTCTGAAGCTCATGGGGCTTGAACCAGTGTTGCAAATGGTCACCCGGGACCGCAATCGCATAGCGCTGCAGAGCGACATTCTGGGTGCGGCGTCCTATGATATCAACAATATTTTGTGCCTCTCCGGCGACCACCAGAGCTTCGGTGACTGCGCCCAAGGGCAAAATGTTCATGATTTGGACTCCATGCAGCTGATCCAGGCTGTGCGTTTTATGCGCGATGAGGGAAAATTTCTCGGCGGCGATGAGATCAAGCGACCGCCGCAGATGTTCGTGGGTGCGGCCGCCAATCCATTTGCCGATCCGTTTGAAATTCGGGTTCCGCGTCTGGCAAAAAAAATAGCAGCCGGCGTGGAGTTCATTCAGACTCAGTGTATCTACAATCTGGACAAATTTGAGGAATGGATGAAACTGGTCCGCGACCGGGGACTGCATGAAAAAGTTTACATTCTTGCCGGGCTGACTCCAATGAAAAATGTCGGCATGGCCCGGTATATGAAAAAAAGGGTTCCCGGCATGGATGTCCCGGACGAAATCATCAAGCGACTGGCCGACACCCCCAAGGAAAAACAGGCTGAAGAAGGCATCAAAATCTGTATTGAATCTATCCAGCGACTCAAAGAGGTGGAGGGCGTAGCCGGTTTTCACGTCATGGCCATTGAATGGGAAGAAAAAGTGCCGGGAATTGTGGAAGAAGGCGGCCTTTATCCCCGGCCGCAGGTTGATTGAGTGGCAGCCTCGCCATTCGAATATCTTAATATTAGCAAGTGCTCAGGCAAGGTTTCAAGACGCAAAGGAGGTGTATATGGCTGAGAAAAAAAAGATTCTCGTGGTGGATGACGAACCTGATTTCGCCGGCATCGTCCAACAAAATTTGGAAAAAGAAGGCTTCGATGTCGAGGTTGCCTACGACGGTGAGGAGGGATTGGAAAAAGTGCGTGCCAATCCGCCGGACGCAATTGTGCTGGATGTTATGATGCCCGGCAAAGACGGCTACCAGGTATGCTCCGAATTAAAAGCAGATGATCGGTTCGCGGATATACCCATCATCCTGCTGACGGCAGTGGCCTCTCATGTAACCTCAACCCGCTATTCTCATAGAGACGGTATGAGCACAGAAGCCGATGATTACCTTGCCAAACCGGCCTCCGCCGAGCAGATCACCGAAAGCATCAAAGGGCTGTTGGATATGTAAAAAGAGCAGATGAAAGTATTTTGTATTTTAAGTGATGAACGGGTATATGGTTCGAAATCCCCCGCCATGTTTACCAGGGTCCTCCAACGCATTGGTATGCAGGGGGTCTACGTACCGTTTAAGATAGACCCGCAAAACGTCGGTCAGGCGCTGCAAAGTCTCAGGGTTCTAAATATCGCCGGCGCAAACGTCACCGTCCCCTATAAGGAAAAAGTCATCCCCTACCTGGATGAGTTATCTGAGGGCGCTAACATTATCGGTGCCATCAACACGATTGTATGCACCGGGGATACCCTCAAAGGGTACAACACCAATGCCATCGGTTTTATGGATGCACTCAACGACGCCGAATTTGAGGTAGCCGGAAAATCAGCCCTGGTTTTCGGAACCGGTGGTGCCGCCAAGGCAGTGGTATTCATGCTAAACTGGCTGCGAGCCGGCACCATCCAGGTGGCCGGCCGCAACCCGGAAAAAACAGCAGAAATTGCGAATCGTTTCGAGGGCGAAGCATGTTCGATTGATGACCTCCTGGAACAGCCGGTGGCAGCAGACATTGTGGTCAATGCGACCTCGGTTTCGAGTCCCCTGGAAGCTCCTCAATTGGCGGCATTGGTCCAAAAATTGCGGGTGCCGGACTGTCAGCTGGTGATCGATCTAAACTACGGCCGCAGCCAGAATTTTTGGCAGGATATGGCGCGACGCAATGACATTCGGTTCATGGATGGTCTGCCGGCCTTAGCCTATCAGGCCAGGAGAACCCTCGCGTTGTGGACCAGGGTACAGGTTGCGCCCGGGGAATTCTTAAACGCCCTGAAGGATACTTAGTGGAGTCAAAACTCTATTAGGCGTTTTTAGTTAGTTGTTAGTTATTAAATAAATAATTTTCGTAAATCATGTCATTTATCTGCTTAATTGACTTGGCCATGTCAACCCATCTCTGCGGTGTCTTTTAGCGGCAAGGTCACCATAAAGACACTGCCGCTGCCCGGCGTACTCTCCACATCGATGAACCCTCCCAGGGACTCCACAAGTCCTTTTACGATGGGCAGCCCCAGCCCTGTGCCGGTAATCAACCGGGTATTTTCATCTTTGACCCGGTAAAATCTCTCAAATATCTTATTTAGATGCTGCGCCTCGATCCCGAAACCATTATCAATAACGCTCACCCGTAGGCTTATTCCCGCCAACTCGACTTTGACCCTGATTTCCCCTCCGGGCTGAGTGTAGTTCAGGGCATTGGTGATCAGATTGCCATAGATACTCTCTAAAGCCAGCGGATCAGCTGTGAGCGGGGGAAGCGAATCTTGGGGAAGGTCCAGAGTGAGAGACTGGTTTTTACCGGCCGCCTTGCTCGCGAGAAAATCGACGATGCCTTTTAACAACTCATCAACCTTCACTGACATGGGTTCCTGGGTAATCATGCCCGCCTCGATGCGCGACAAATCGAGCAAATCGCCAATAAGGGAAATCAGTCCATGGGTTTTCTCTTTGGCCCGCATGAGTATATGCGGATCAACCTTGGATGATTCTGCCACCATCTCACCCAGCACATGGACCAACTGTTCATGGATGGTGGAAAGCGGCGATCGAAGTTCGTGGGAAACCTTGGCCACGAATTCAGATTTCATGCGATCAATAATTTTGATATTCGTGATATCCACAAAGGTTACCACCGCGCCGAGACATTGATTGCGTTCGCCCAGGACCGGTCGACCCCGCGCCTGGAGAAATTTTTCATCGGATATCGCAAGTTCATAAGTGGGGATATCCTCATAGTCAACATGCCGGCCCCGGGAAATTTCCTTAATAAGATTGCAAAGCCCGCTGTCCGTGATGTATTCTTCGATCTGTTTGCCCGCCTGGGTATCCGGTGCCAAATCGAGGTGATGCAAAAAAGCCGGGTTCATCAGGACGACCTGCCCCTGTGAGTTGATCACCCCCACACCGTTGGGAAGAGATTCAAGAATGGTGTGCAGGCGGCTTTTCTCCGTATGGAGGTCCGATAGGGTTCGGTTGCGTTCAAGTTCCAAATTACGGGCATCGCGGGTAAGCCGCAGTTTTTCAGCAGCCCGATTGACAACGATACGCAACTGCTCGGGCTCAAAGGGTTTGGCAATAAAATCATAGGCGCCCTGTTTCATTGCCTCAATGGCGGTCTCTACCGTCGCAAAACCGGTGATCACGATGACCAGTGTCGGTTCATCAAATTCCTTAATCCGGGCGAGAACTTCCATCCCGTCCATTCCAGGCATCTTCAGGTCCAGCAGCACAATCGGAATGGTTTGTCGAGCCAGGATATCCAAGGCTTCCATCCCCGTGGCTGCTTTCAGGGTTTCAAATCCGATCCGGGAGAGGATACGTTCGGATCCGTCCCGTATATTTTGTTCATCATCGACAATTAATACCTGAAAAATGTCATCAGTTTTCGGCACCTTGCTCTCCTTTATTTTCTTCGGTGGCGATGGGCAAAACGGTGATGAAAGCAGCCCCGCCGCCGGATTTGTTGTGTGCGGTAATACGGCCCCCATGATTTTCTACGATCCCGTAGGCAAGACTGAGTCCCAGACCGGTTCCCTTACCCTCCTCTTTGGTCGTGTAAAACGGATCAAATATGTGGGGGATAATGTCTTCGGGGATCCCGGGACCAGTGTCTGATATCTTGATGCTGATCTGTTCTTTCCCAGACACCCGAGCGGTTTCTATCCTCAATTCGCCCTTGCCGTCCATGGCCTGGGCGGCGTTGAGAATGATATTCATAAACAGATGATTCAGTTGCTGGATATCTGCGTGTACCGGCGGCAGGGAATCCCCGAATTTTTTCTCGATCTCGATATTCTGAAATAAACTCTGGTTTTCCAGCAGAAACAGGGTCCTGGAAATCACTTCGTTAATGTCGTGCGGCCGCATGAGATGACGGGTTTGCCGTGTGAATTCCAGTAGCTCTTTGACCGTATCCCGGCATCTCTCAGCATCTTTGAGGATCCGGCCTAAATCCTGTCGCAGCGCTTCTTCCAGTTCGTATTCTTCCAGCGCCAGTTTGGCATACAGCGTGATTCCACCCAGGGGGTTATTTATCTGATGGGCGACGCCGGCAGCCAATTTCCCGAGAGAAGCCATCTTTTCCGACTGCAGGAGCTGTAGTTGAGTTTTTTCCAGCTCAGCATTAATCCGCAGTCTGTCACGCAGATCATGAAAAAAACCGATGCTGGCAACTTCGCGATCATCTTCATAAACAATGGAGGCATATAGGCTGATGGGTATACGTTCACCGTTTTTAGCCAGCGCGTCCGTGTGGTATGTTTTCAGCTTTCCCTTGCCGCCATATTCCTCGCTGCGCAGCTTGCGCATGACTTCACTGGCGTTGTCATCGGGGTACACATCGCGGATGTTCAGACTGCTTAATGCTTCTTCCACGGTGTAACCAAATACCTCGGCTGCTGAATCATTGAAAATGAGGATCTTACCCTTTTTGTCCGCGGCAATCACGCAGTCCACTGCACTGTGAATCAGATTGCTCAAAAAAGCGTTGGTTCGCCGCAGCTTTTCTTCCAAGGCATCCAGCGCTGGAAAATCAAAATCCATCATCACAAAAGCATCGATCTCATCTCCATCCAAAATGGGATAGGAGTATAAACATGGTATTTTACCCCGATAGGAGGTGGGATGATAGCCGGGGCTCAGGGCCGGTTGGCGCTTGCGGCTCACTTCAAGGGTCGGACAATCGTCACAGGGAGAATTGCGGCGGTAAAGGGTGCGGTAGCATTTTTGACCGACAACGTCAGCTTCCTGCAGGTCATCGGCTTGTCCGCTGATGGCAAGTATATCAAATCGTGGTGAAACCACCAGCATCCTCCGGTTGAAGGCCTTGATCGCCCGCAAAATGATTTCTTTGGGGTTATGCATATTCATAAAGAGTATCCCTACGCCTTAGTGACGCGGACAATTAAGATTATTATATTCGGGTTTGTTCCGGCCGGTTCTTTAAATCCATACAAATTTCAAGTTTTTGACAATGAGGCGGTCGAACGTATGCAAAGATCCGCTAGCTGTTAATCATTGTAAATACGTCAATTGACCAAAAATTGCAAGTAGCGATCCTTTCGCGCGACGATTCTAATTTTGATTTTATTTAAAGACGATTTCATATTCCAGGTCTGCTGCCCGCTGAAATTGTGGCTCTAAAAAAGGAAATATCATTCGAACATTCCACATTGAGCGCTAGCGTCTAACACCAAAAGGGACTTGAAACCGGCAGAGCCCCATGATAACGTCATAGCAGCAGATCGAATCCCATTGGAGTCCATCGATTCTTTTCTGAAGGAGAAGCTCGTGCCGGAAAAAACGCCTTCCATTACCAACATTGCTCTGGTGGGCGGTGGGGAATTTTGCAGGGAAATTCTCGAAAAAACCACCTCTGTATATGAGCAGGAAGGGGTCTACGCGCCCATTTTAGCGGTGGCGGATCCCGATCCCGAGAGCCCGGGAATTAAACTGGCGGATGAACTGGGCCTGTTGACCTTCAATGATTGTCGCAAGTTATACGATCCGCGCTACAGCATCCATTTAATTATCATGCTGACCCCCGAGCAGAAAATTTTTGATGATGTTCTGCGAACCCGCCCTCCCCGCATCCGTCTGCTTTCCTACAATGTATTTAAAATTTTCTGGAAGGCTATCGGCCTGGAAGAACGTAAGCTGCGGGAGCGAACCGAGGAGATGGAAACAATCCTGAATGGAATTCAGGATTTCATTATGGTCATTACCCCCCGGATGGAAATTATCGAGGTCAACGACGCATTTCTTTCCAAAATGCACTACACGCGCAAAGATGTTATCGGCAAGAAATGCTACGAAGTCTATCACAAAATAGAGTATCCCTGTGATGGCGGACAAACTGACTGTCCCCTGCGGGAGGTCGTCAGCAACAAAAGACAGATTCGCAAAATCCAGACCCGCCTGATGCCGGATGGTGAAAAGCGCTATTATGAAGTCCAAATTTATCCGATCTGGGAAAAGGACGGCAAAATTCACAAGTTCATTCATATCAGCCGCGACATCACCCAGCATAAAAAAGAAGAAGCGGAAATCACCCACCGCCTCGAACAAATGGTTGAAGACCGCACCCGCCAGGTAAAGGAAACCCACGAGAAACTCCTGCATCAGGACAAGATGTCCTCTTTGGGCAAGCTGTCGGCGTCGGTGGTGCATGAGATCAACAATCCGATTGCCGGTATCTTGAATCTTATCATGCTAATGCAACGAATTGTTGCCGAAGACACCCTCGGCCGCAAGGAAATCGAACAGTTTCAGCACTACCTGAGTCTCATGGAAACCGAAACCCGGCGAACCAGTCGCATCGTTTCAAACCTGCTGGCATTTTCGCGCCAGTCCAAGATGGAGCCGAAGCGGTTGAACCTGAATCGTCTCATCGAACAAACCTTGTTTTTAAATTCAAACCTGCTTAAAATGGACGGAGTCAAGATCGAGACCCAGCTGGATCCCGATCTGCCGGACCTGCTGGGTTCCGAAGACCAGCTTCAGCAAGTTTTCATGAACCTGGTGTCCAATGCCAGTGAAGCCATGGGCGGCGGCCGTGGCGGCGTGCTGACCATCGAGACCCGGCATTTACTGAGTGAAGACAGGCTCCAGATCAACTTTAAGGACACCGGCTGCGGTATCCCCGAGGAAAATTACCCCAAACTGTTCGAACCGTTTTTCACTACAAAGAAAAAAGGCAAGGGTGTGGGGCTCGGTCTATCCGTCGCTTACGGAATTATCCAGGAACACCAGGGTTCCATTTACGTCACATCAAAGGTGGGGCAAGGCACCGCTTTTCAGGTTAAGCTCCCCTTGAAATCCGCTATCGATCGGCATGTGAAGTAAGGAAATTGGATCTGGAAGATTGCATGAAAATAGAATAAATTTACGGTATTTCAAAACCCATTGCTCCATCACGCTAACTTGAAGGATTACCAATTATCATAGTCTTGCGGCTATACCCGGTTAGGAGGCTTTAGTGAGCAGCGCGAAAATACTGATCGTCGATGATGAATTGATCATGCGGGAGTCCCTCGCCGGATGGCTGCAAAGAGACGGGCATACCGTGGACACCGCGCCCAGTGGGGAAGCGGCCCTGGAAAAATTAAAGGATGCCCGCTTCGACATTATGCTGGTGGACATTAAGATGGAAGGCATCAGCGGCCTCGATGTTTTGCAGCATGTCAATGAGAATGATCCGGATGTGGCCATCGTCATGATCACCGCCTACGGCTCCATCCCCACCGCTATCGAAGCCATGAAGAACGGCGCCTATGACTACATGCTCAAACCCTTTGACCCCAATGAACTGGGGGTGCTGGTCGATAAAATAATCAAACACCAGGACCAGGAGCGCGAAATGCTCTTTTTGCGGGAGGAGCACAAGGAACGTACCCGGTTCGAAAGCATGATCGGCCAGTCCAAACCCATGCAGGAGATTTTTGACCTCATCTGTGATGTCGCCCCCATGGAGTCCACGGTATTGATTACCGGCGAAACCGGCACCGGCAAAGGATTGGCCGCCAAGGCCATCCACACCAACAGCCCGCGCTGTAACGGCCCTTTTGTCATGGTAAATTGCGGCGCCATCCCCGAGCACCTGATGGAAAGTGAATTGTTCGGTCATCAAAAAGGCGCTTTTACGGACGCCAAGGAGACTAAAAAAGGGCGATTGGAGCTGGCCCACGACGGCACGCTCTTTCTGGATGAGGTCGGGGAAATCAACATGCGCATGCAAATCGATCTGCTGCGGGTGCTGGAAGACCGGGTTTTTTATCGCGTGGGCGGCACCCAGCCCATCGAAGCCGATTTCAGAGTGATTGCGGCCACCAATCGAAATCTGGATAAAGCGATCAAAGACGGCAGTTTTCGCGAAGACCTCTTTTACCGGCTGAATGTGTTCTCCATCAAAATGCCGCCCCTGAATAAACGTAAAGAAGACATTCCGCTGCTGGCGGAACATTTTCTGCATCGCTTTATTCAGGAGACAAATAAAAGTATCGATAAAATCGACCGCGAAGCCATGGACGAGCTCATGCTCTATGACTGGCCGGGTAATGTGCGCGAACTTGAAAATGCCATCGAAAGGGCCGTGGTGGTCTCCAAGGAACGTAAAATACTTCCCGAGCACTTACCCATTTTCTGTCACGAACCCCTGCACGCCCCCAGAAACAATAGCTTGCAAGAAGTAGAAAAAGCCCACATCCGGCAAGTTCTGACGGATAATGACTGGAATATCGCCCGCTGCGCCAAAATTCTGGACATTGACCGATCTACCCTTTACAGTAAAATCAAACGATACAGCCTTCAGAAGACAGCTTGACTTCCCAATCTGAACATAGCATTCTGATTTCGCCGGTTGGAGAGCTGAGTACCGAACTGATTGAGGCCGTGGCCTCAGAAATCAAGCAGGTGTTCGGTTTTTCAACCGAAACAAACCCGATTCTGCAGGATCTTTCTTTCGCGCTGGATGACAACCGCAATCAATATCATTCGACGGCGATCCTGGATCGGCTGGCCGCCAATATTCCCCCCCATACCATCAGGGTCCTGGCCATCGCCCAGGTCGATCTGTTCATCCCCATTTTGACCCATGTCTATGGTGAAGCCCAGCTCGGGGGCGCCGCCTGTATTGTCTCAACCCTCCGGTTAAATGAGGGCCGTTCGGGGGTCAACATCCCCCCGAAGTACATCGATCGAATCGTAAAAGAGGCCATCCACGAGTTGGGTCACACCTTCAATCTGCGCCATTGCCCGGAGCACACCTGCATTATGCATTACTGTCGCAATGAAGAAGATGTCGACCGCAAATCCGATCAGCTTTGCCGCTACTGCATCATTATGTTGCAGGATGAGATTAAAAGACTGGAAAAGAGCTGACCAGGGCACGGACGGCCCAACAATCCCGGTCCAGCTTATCGAGATTCTCGCCTGTGATCAATGCTGTGTTTCAGACCGTCGTAATTTGCCGTTGAACATCCGCCCATCAAGAGCAGCCCAGACAACGCCAGCATCCCGGCGATGAGAATGCGGTCGGCTTTATGTTTGCATTTGCCTTTGACGGTGGTCATGCTGCCTCCTCCAGGCAGGCCCGCACATGATGTTAGCCCCAAAGTTGCACAGACACAGATATCGTTGATTGGTTGATTAGTTGATTGGTTAAATGGTTGCAAATATGGATTTATCCCATATTTGCAAAATGCTTCGACATCACCTAAAAATAGCAAATAATTTTGGCCCGGCTTCCGGCCCTCAGGGCTTACCGCCCGGAGGGAGGAGCAGGTTTTTGATTTTAAAGTAAATAAACTTAGGCTGAAATGACTTCGAATCAATCCCGACGCCATCGGTCATGAAGGCATCGCTGCGTTTTGCACCTTTTTGCGGCCATATCAAACTTAAAAATTAAACAACTCAGCGCTCTGCTTTCGGTTTCAAGCGGGGCCATCGTCTCACTTTTGCGTTGCTTTCAAATCGATAATGATTAAGTTTCTGTGATGCAGGGTTGAGGGACCTCCGCCGAAGCGGGATTTGACTTTTGGCTGCCCTCGGCAACGCCGGATGCAGTTTGAAAATACCATCGATGAAAAATATAGAGAGTGACCTAACTATCCGAAGCCATGTCGAACTTTGAGAGAATACTCAGAATTTCAAAAAATGGACCACCCCTGCGCATCGTGATCATCGGTGCCAACTTTGCCGGGCTGACGACAGCAATTAATCTTCCCCGGAAGTACCGGGTGAACGTCATCGATTGCCGGCCTCAGTTTGAGTTCCTGCCGAATATCCACGAATTGCTTTCCGGCATAAAAAAAACAGATAGTCTTCGGATGGATAGAAAACGGCTAATTGAGCTCGCCGGGCATCGATTTATCGGAGATACGGTCACCACCATCGATCCTGAGAAAAAGAAAGTCTACACGAGCGGCCGCAAACGAATGCCGTATGATATCTGTGTGGTGGCGGTTGGCGGTGTCAACAACACCTCCGGCATCGCCGGCGCGGCCAAGTTCGGCCTGCCGTTCAAATCGGTTGATCAGTGCCAAAACATCGCCCGCAGACTGAAAGCGCTCTCCGACCGTAAAGATCGTGCGTCGGTGGTGATCGTGGGCGGCGGATTGGAAGGGGTGGAGGCCCTGGGCGAGATTTTACGCCGATATCGTCGCCATCCCGACCTTGAGATTCACCTGATTGAAAATAGGAAAAGACTTCTTGCAAACCGGCCGAAGGCGCTGGATCGAAATATCAGGAAGGTATGCAAACCATACCAAGTGCGTTTTCATACCGATACCCGCGTCACCAAAATGGCCCGCAATAAAGTATGGCTCTCTTCCCGGGTAACCCTTGACTCGGATGCAACCATTTGGACGGGCGGCGCCATCCCGCCGCCTCTTTTGCATAAATCCGGCCTCACGGAGCATCGCGGAGACTGGGCACCGGTCAATACCAGTTTGCAGAGCACGTATTATGATTCTATATTTATCGCCGGCGATGCGGCCGAATGGCCGGGACTCAAAGGCAAGCAGGCCTATGATGCGATGGATATGGGCAAGTGCGTTGCCCAAAATATTAAGTTGCTGTCCACCGGGGATGATTTGAAGGAATTTCGTCCTGCCAGCAAACCAACCGTGATCTCATTCGGAGATCTTCAAACGTATGTGATCATGGGAAACATTGCGGTGGCAGGCCCCCTTTTTGCAGGCGCCAAGGAAGGCATCTTTCAGGCAACCATGGCAAAGTTCGATCCTCCGAGTGGATTGACATCTGCCATAAACTTTTGCAACCGCACCAGCGAGAGTATATTTAATTTGGCGATACCCACACTGACATCCTTTTCATCCTTAAGGCGGCTGGCACAGGTTCAATTCCTAAGCTGAATGCAGCTAGCCGCATCGAATCGAGATTTCCCCATGAATATTTTGCCCGCCCAGAATCATCTTTTTGGCGCGCCCCCAGCCGATATAGCGGGGCAGCCGCAGAGTTGCCAGGCCTGGAATGAGCGACTCTTTGATCGCCGGCAGGCCGATTTGGCATTCGGCCGTGCTGACACGGATGTCGGCCGCCAGGGCCAACTGTAGCGCGCCGCCCAGACAGTAACCGTGCATCCCCACAATTACCAGCTTCTCCATGGTTTCAAAAAGACGCAGGGCCTGCTCCCAACGATGGTGATAGTCCATTTCTATCCGGTCGGCGGCCAGCTCCTTGAGATCGATGCCGGTGCAAAAAGCCCGGCCCGCACCCCGGATGATGACCACCCGCACGTTCGGGTCATCTCTCAATGTCGAGGCAATCCGGTTGATCTGATCGACACCGGCGTTATTCATGGCGTTGAGCTGGTTTTCCCGCGTAAACGTCAGCCAGGCCAGTTTACCCTTTTTCTCAAGGCGCATAAATTCATAGCCGAACATTTTTTCCATTGCCTTTTTCCTTTTAGCAGATGCCGGATGTCAGAGGACAGAAGCCAGAGAACAGAAGACAGAGATCAGATTACAGATGTGTGGTTTCAGACTTCAGCAGTTAAAAATATCAAATCACAAATACTAACTTAGTACATAAATTCATGAATAGGAGCACTTAGGATAACGTGATCAGGGATGGATCATACTCCTCGGGCGCACGGTAACCAAGAAGATTGCAGATCGTCGCGGCCACGTTACTCAGTCCCGGGTTGTCGATCTGTTTCAGGGCAAACCGGTTCATTTCCGAGTAGTCTTTGATAATAAAAGGGACGGGATTTTTCGTGTGGGCCACCATGGGCGTGCGACGGCCTTTTTTCTCGGTCCACATACAATCCGCATTGCCGTGATCGGCGGTGACCATGGCGACACCCCGGCTATCCCTGACGGCCTTCAGGAGTCTGCCCAGGCACAGGTCCATAGTCTCAACGGCGATGCGGATGGAAACAGGCGCCCCAGTGTGCCCCACCATGTCGCCGTTGGGGTAATTTAAACGGATAAATTTGTACTTGCCGCCCCGGATAGCATCGATCACCGCATCGGTTATCTCGGCGGCTTTCATCCAGGGTCGCAGGTCGAAGTTAACCTTGTCCGAGGGAATCTCTACATATTTTTCGAGTTTCTCGTCAATGTAACCCGTGTTGTTGCCATTCCAGAAATAGGTCACATGGCCGAACTTCTGGGTCTCTGAAATTGCAAAGGAGGTCGTACCGGAGGCACACAGATATTCACCCAGGGTGCGGTCGAAGGCCGGCGGTTCAACCAGATAATTCTTAGGGATGTGAGCGTCACCGTCATATTCCATCATACCGGCATAGAAAACGTCGGGAACCCGTTGGCGGTCGAATTCGGTGAGATCCGGCTCTTCGAATGCCCGCGAAATCTCGATGGCCCGGTCCCCCCTGAAGTTGAAAAATATAACCGCATCGCCGTCTTCGATGGTGCCGACAGGTCTTCCATTCTCTTCGACCACGAAGCTTTGCATGTATTGGTCCGTAATCTCGGGATCTTCCGCGTAATAGGTCCGGATGGCCTCCGCGGCCGAAGAAAAGCCACGCCCCTTGCCAAGTACATGGGCATTCCAACCATTTTCCACGACGCTCCAATCGGCGTCGTACCGATCCATGGTGGTCACCATCCGCCCGCCCCCGGATGCCATGCGATAGTCGCGGTCCGCGGCTGATAATTCCGCGAGCTTTTTTTCAAGAGGTTCAAAATAGGTGAGCGCGCTCCGCTGACCTACATCCCGGCCATCCAACAGACCATGCACCCGGACCCGTTTGATGTTGTCGGCCGCACTGCGCTCCAACAGGGCGTATAGCTGTTCGATGTGACTGTGGACGTTTCCGTCGGAAACCATGCCGATAAGATGCAAGGTGCCCCCCTGGTCGGTGCGCTGGTGCACCTCTGTCCATGCCCGGCCTTCGAATACCTTCCCTGAATGGA